>CAOKPF010000021.1 GCA_948470565.1 uncultured Clostridium sp. | reverse complement strand
GAGTTCGCGACAAATACGCCTCTTGGGACTTTCACCCTAGATTTATGGCATGCCCGTCATACAAAATAAAGAATAGCATAGCTATTCTTTATCTTGTTTGTTCATTATTATTTTTTACTTTTTCATCTTTCTCTAAGAAACTAGCCCTATTATTTATGTATGCAGATGCAATAACACTATCTGAATTAACCTGACTTGCTAACTCATCTTTAATATTACTTTTATTCTTTGCATCAATTGCTTTTTCACCTTTTGTAATAACCTTATTTAATTCTAGCATTTTAGATTTTGGCTTTTTCAAACCAAACAAGTTAATCTTTGATGTTACCTGTTTTGAGCTTGCTTCTATTTGAGCAATTTTCACTACATTACCAACATATTTGTTAAATGTATTAATCGCCTGTGGATCATTTATAGCACCAGATTCAATACTAGAATAATACGCATCCATAATTCCTTTTAGCTGTTCCATAGTATCTTTATCCACCTTATTTGGATTAGTAATAATATTAGGCTCTCTACTATCTCCATACAAATTATCATAAAGTCCGACTAAATTTGTAACACCTATTCCTTCAAAAGCGTCTTCTACATTATCTTTTGTAAAATAACACTCACTTAGTATTGCTTTCTTATCTTCTTCTATTATCTTTTTTAACATTTTCTTATCTTTACCAGATAATTTTAATTCCCCACTATTCAATGCTTCCATTAATTGACTATATCCACCTGTAGTTATTGCATTAATCCTTTCTTCTGGTTCCATATTTATGTATCTATCCACTATATCATTATATGTTGCTACATTTGATACAACCATTGATGTATCTTGTGATGGATTTTGATTAGTTGGCTTAGCTACATTTGCTTGTTGTGGTTGAGCAGCTGCTTGTGCATTATTTTGCGCCTGTTGTTGACCAGACTGTGCCGATTGAGTAGTAGATTGTGCCTGCTGTGGAGCAGCTTGAGATTTTGGAGCAGCTTGACTAGCATTTTGTACTTGTTGATTATTTGAACCATTTTGTCTAGGTTGCTCCTCTCTTCTATGATCTTGCTTATTTTCATCCTTATTTTCCTCATCTTTAGAAGTTCCTCTATTTTTAGGATTATTTTGTTCATCTTTTGTGCTTTCATCTTTTTTATTATCTCTTGTATCTCTTTTATTATCTTTCTTTTTTGGCTTATATGTATCAAAATCAACTTCTGGAAAATCTTTTCTCATTTTTTCATTAAATTCATTAAATTCAGACTTTAAATCATCATTAATTTCTACTAATTCTTTTAATTTTTTTGTATTATTTTCAATATTCAAATCAGATCTTTTTGTTTCTAATTCCTTAATATCATTTTTATATTCATCAATGCCAGATAAACTATTTTTATATTCTATTAGCAAATCAACTACTTCGTCAGTTGGAATATATCCATCATTACCGTTAAGTACTTCATCTAAAGTCCTTCCAGAATAGCTCTCAATTAATGACTTTATATCATCTATTTTACTTTCTAACATATCTATCTCTAAAGTATATTTAGAAATTTTTTCCTCCAACTCTTCATCCTTTGCTTTATCTTTTTCTAATTCTTTAGTAAAATCACTTATAGCCTTATCTGAATCTTTTAATGCATCTAGTTGCCTTTTATTTAAATCATATGCAAAATCAATTAAAGTAGCTCTTGAATCTTCAATTTGAGTTTCTACTTTTTTTAAGTCAGAATAAAATTGTTTTACTTTACTTGGATTTGATTTTCTTCCTTCTTCTGCGGCTCTTTCTTGCTCTTTTTTATCATCTTCCTTTAATTTATTTACAATCTTACTCTTTGCTTTCTTACTATCTTTATAATAAACATTAAGTCCATTATCTTGAGATTGAGCTTTATAAAAGCTTTCTAAAAGTATTTTTGAAGATTTTAACAACTCTTCATAGCTAAGCTTTCTATTTGCAATATCTTCAAGTGTATCATTTAACTTATTAGAATATATATACATATCCTCTAACTTTGCCATATTATTTCTCTCCCTTTCTTTATACAATTTCTGTATATTTATATTAACATTATATCTTATATTTTAATTTTTGTCAATATTTTAATAAAAATATAAATCCTATTTTACATAATTATATTTCTTCTCTACTTTCTCTTTTTCTAGAATATTGTATACCTTGTCTTTCATCAAGATAGTTTAATGAAATATTTTTTTCAGACTCTATATATTGCTGTAATTCATTAAACATCTTTCTGTTTTGAGCTCTTTCATCTATTTTATGCTCACCATCTTGTATAATTACGTTTAGCCTATATAACTCAATACTATCTTTTTTGAATTTATTTAATACTTTAAATGGAGAAGTAGCCTTTTTAGATGCTTCTAATAATTCTGACATTTTTACTACATTACCAACAGTTTTTGCAAACATATCAATAATATCCTTATCAAAACTATCACTTGAAGTAACATTTTTATAGAAATTACCCATTATTGTTGTAAGATTAGCTAAATCCTTCTTTGGAATTTTCTTTATATCTTCTACAATTGGTAATTTAATATTTTCTCCATATACATTATTAAATAACTTTTCTGTATCAATATTAACTTCACCTGAAAATTCACTTAACAAAGCTTTAATTTCTTCATCAGTTATACCACTCTCTATAATTTCATCTAAAAATATATTTTTATCTTGAATAATAGTTTCCCTTAACTGTTTCTTTTCTAAAGAGGATAATTTTAAATCATCATCATTCATAGCATTTACTAACTGTGTATACCCACTCGTTTCTATTGCCCTTTTTCTATCCTCTGGTGACATACCAATGTATGTTAAAATTGCTTGCTTTGAACTCAAAGATCTATTAAATTTAATCATTGAAGCATTATTATTTTTACTTGTTTTTTCCTCTTTAGGTTTTATTAGTTTCTTTCTTGAATTTCCTTTAATACTCTCATTTTTTAATTCCTCTTGTTTATTATCACTATCCTTTTTTATTACTTCCTCTAAACTTTCATTATTTTCTTCATTTATTACTATTTCATCTTGATAATTATTAAAATTATCAACATCAATTTCTTCTTGTCTATCATTTTTCTTGTCATCTTCCAGTTCTTCATCTAAACTTTCATTATTTTCTTCGTTTAATACTATTTCATCTTGATAATTATTAAAATTATCAACATCAATTTCTTCTTGCCTATCTTTTTTCCTGTCATCTTCCAATTCTTCATCTAAACTTTCATTACTTTCTTCGTTTAATACTATTTCATCTTGATAATTATCATCATTTATTATCTCCTCATCTTGAAACTCATATATAAATGATAAGTCTATTTCATATTTAAGTTCTTCTAATGATCTATTAAAATAATCTATATACTCTGCACAATAATTACTCATATCATATATACCTTGTTGTTCTTTATTCCTTGCTTCAATCCAATTTTGCTTATTTCTAATTATTTTTTCTATTCTTTGCTTTTCTTCATCTGAACTTGGCATAGTATTGTTTAACTGTTCAACTAATTTCTCATTCCTCTTTATATCTCTTAGTATTCTTTCTTTATCAAGATTGCAAAATTTAGAATAAACTGATAAATTTTCTTTACATATAGATATAAGTCTTTCATACTTTTCTACCAAGGAATAATATTCTTTCACTGCATCATAATTCTCATCTCTTTTTAATTTTTCCGTTCTATTACTTATATTTTTTACCTGCAATTCTAACAATTTTATTTTTTCTTCATTTTCTGAAATATGTAGCAAATCAAGATTTGACGCTGTATCTATATCATATCCAATTAAAAAATTTTCTTTACGTAACTTATCAATTTGGTCAAGCCTTTTAGTAGCTTCATCATTTAACTTACTAATTTGAATATTATCAGTACCATTTTCAGCATCTAATTCAATTATTTTCTCTCTATTATCCACTAATTTTCCAAATATGTTTCCTACTTCATTTTCTTGAGTTTGTATTATATTACCAATTTTCTCTTCAATTTTTCTTGTCATATCATTAATTACAGCTTCAATTTGAATTACATATTTTTCTTTATATTCTATTCCATATTTTTCTTGAATTTCAATATGTAAATTTCTACTCATAGCATTTTGTAAATCTTTTAAATCTAAATCCTTAAAATATTTTTGAGCTATTTTTTTTGGATTATCAAGGCTTAACTCTTCAGATACTAAAATTTCAAACTCTTCTCTTAACATATTTACTGTATTTGTACCTGTACTTAATAACTCATCTAATTTCTCTAATTCATTATAAATCATATATTTCCCTCCGTACAAAATTTATACTAAAATTATATTATATATATATAGTTTTGTCAAATCATTTTAACTTTTTACAAATATAATTTTTAATTATAGAATTTTTCTATATAAAAAATATGTATTTTTAAAATTAATACTGTTATAATTTAAAACTAAATTACAATATAATAAAAATTAAAGAGAAAAATATTATAAAATAAAAAATAACAACCTTCATTATGTATGAAAATTGCTATTTTTAAGTTTTTATAAAACTATGGAGGCGACAGTCTAAATATTATAGTTTGTACAATTCCATATATATTCATGACATTTTTTAAATATTAATAATATGTTGATATATCAAACTTTTTTTGTATTTTTTATAAATAAAATAAATTTATAAAATTACTTAATATATTTAGAAAATTTTTGGCGTCGCATTAAAATTGCATTAATTGCATTAAAAAATGTAGTAGTCACCTAAGTTATTTAAAAACAGGATATATGTCTTGTTTTTTTATATATTCCTAAAATTTTGTAACATATCTAATATTTCAGAAATCTTTTTAGCTTCTTTAGAATTAAGTCCGCATTTATCTATATACATGTACATTTCATTTCTTAATTTTTCTTGATCTTCCATCGTATAATATAAATTTGTTATACTTATACCTAATTCATGTGCTATTTTATATAATGTAGACAACTTTATATCGTGAATTTCATTCCTTTCTATTTTTATTAAATGCCTTTTACTTAATTCTATTTTTTTTGCAAGTTGCTTTAATGTAATCCCCCTTTCTTCTCTTAATTCTTTTATAATAAATACAAACATAAAATACACCCCCTATATATTATGTAATACTAGCAAGCACTTAACAATGTATATTTTTGGATAATTTGTATATATTTTCATTTTTTACACTTTTTTCAAAAAAAAGTATTGACATCACGTACATGATGTGTTATAATATAAATATAAGGAGGTGATAAACAATGCAACTCTTTATAATAAAGTGTAAAGCAAAGGATTTACACAAAATAATAGAAGCTATAGATTTTGAAACACTAAAATCACAAATCTATAACCTCTAAACCAAATTTAGAGAAGAGAACTTCTCTTCTCTTATTATAATATATATTAAATAAAAAATCAAGTGAGGTGGTAAAATGCCAAAAAAATTTAATGAGAGTGAGTACAAAATAAAGTACGCAAAAGAACACTATACACGAATGGTGTTTGATTTAAAAAAAGAAGAAGCAGAAAAATTTAAAGCTAATTTAAAATTAGAAAATGTTAGTATTTCAGAGTTTTTCAAAAAATGTGTAAAAAATTATAAAGAAATTTTGAAAAACTATTGACATCATGTACATGATGTGGTATAATAATATTATCAAAGAAAATAAGAAAGGTAAAAAAAAAGGTGATTAGAATGAAAGAATTAATAGAAAATGTAAAAAGTGAGTTATTAGGAAAAGAAATAAGTTTATTAGATTTAGACAATACAGTGCAAAAGATTACTGGTAGTACAACAAGTTTGTTTGATTATGAGTTTTGCGATGTAAAAAATGGTTGTTCATATTACATAAAATTCAATGATGATACTGACATGGCAGAAGAAATCTTAGTAGAATACAAAATTGTTGCAAACAATGAAGAAAAAACAGAAATCTTAGTAAAGATTACAAATGTAAGCGAATTATAAGAAAAAAGAGCAAGAAAAATAGTCTTGCTCTTGTTTTATATCCTTTTACAATAATCTAAACAAATCCAACCTACATTATTCATTAAATGCCCCCAATTACCTTGTGTTCTGTCTATTCCCTGCTTAGAACCACATGGTATAGCCTTAGCTGTTTTTTCAAAATTAGTTCCTGCTCCTGCTCTTACATTAACACCCTGTGGTGCTGTTACTTGGTAACTACCTGGCTCGTATTGGCTAGATGTATTTACTACAGTATCTCCACAGTCAAATCCTTTATTATACCTTAATATGCACCTATAACCACCAAAAGGTTGATCTCTATATCCTACTGCTAACCTATTTATTCCATTCTGATCAAAAAACTTAAAATTAGCATCTATAAACCCAATATGTCCATATCCTCCGCCATAGTTAGCTCCATATACAAGGATATCACCTCTTTGTAAAGGCGTTCCTGCTGGCAATTTTGTAAATCCTGCTGGTACATTATATTCCCAATCCTTAGCATTACCATGTGCTTTAAAAGGTATTCCTAGTACTTGGTATAACATCTGTTGTACTAAGCTTACACACTGCCCTTTATATCCATTATTAGGTGGTGGATTTGCCACACTTCTTTGATTTAATGCCCAATCTCCAAATTCTCTTAAATTCATTATTCTTCACACTCCTCATCTATTTTATATACTTCACCTTTAAAATCTTGATCTACTTCATTTTCCATTTCTTTATTCCTCCATTCATTAGTTTACAATAAACTGCCTTCATATTTCCATTTTAATCCACTTTTTAAAGCATAGCAATATACTTACTATGCTCTATTTTTCGTTATTTTTGTCTTTATCATTTTTTTGGTATTGTGTACCAAAATAAAAAGCAATCACAATTTGAAACAAACTATAAAATTGTTCCCCATTAATAAATTGCTTATATGTAAAATATATAAATGCTACTGTCATAGCTATTGTAACAAAGCTTTTAATATCGCTCCATGCTTTTTTCAAAATACATCACCTCTATTCGTGCGATTTGTTAATTAAATAACTTTCTATATCCTTTATACCTTGTGTAACAGGTCCATTACATTTTAACTCTTTTAATCCTTTTAAAGAAGCAAGTTGTCCTTTTAATAAAATAAGTCTTTCTTGTTTGCTTTCTTCGATTTCTTTTCCTTGTAGTTCTGTTTCTTTTTTTAGTATTTCTATATCCTCTTCTATTTTTAAAAATCTATCTGTTAAATTATGCTTATACCATTTGAAAATGGATATAAAAAAAACAGCTATTGCTGTAATTGTTCCTAAACTTGCCACTATTTGGCCTAAAGTTATACTTTCCACATTATCCACCTCCTATATATCCTCTTCTACATACATATCCATTACTTCTTGTTCTGTTAATCCCTCTGCAGGAAATATTACATCTGTACGATATGGTAAATATTCAGGTTCATCACCTGTTGCTGGTTTGTATATATCATCTTTAGCTCTCAATAACTTACCATCATCTGCTATTAGTAAGTTTATAGATTGTTTTTTTATATACCTCAAATTCTCTACCCCCTTTAAGATACAGTCCAGCCTTTTGCTGTTGCAATGGCTATTTCTTCTGCTGTTAACTTAGCTATGTTTGTACTGCCTAAAATTAATTGTTGGGTGTATAATGTGCCTATACCAGGTTCACCATCTTTGTCATAGACCCCATACGTTATATTAAGATCACATAACTTATTAATTACATTCATTAAGCTTTCATGAGTTAAAGAGTTATTGTTTGACAAATCTATCGTATATGGACTATAATTATTCTTTTTTTCAGTAAATGCTTTACCAGCATTTAGAAAACCACCAAAATTTTCTAAATTAGCACATCCACGTAACGTAGGAGAACTTCCACCAAAATTTTTTACCATACTCACATCTAATTCACGTAATGAACGTAATGCTTTGCAATAGTAAAAAGTTCTATCCATATAAATTACTTTACTTGTATCTAAAGAATTTATTTCTATTAAATTAATACATTCTTGAAACATACAAGTCATATTAGTGCACTTACTTGTATCAAATTCTGGTATAGTTATCACATCAGCATTACCATAAAACATACAATTCATATCAGTGCATTTACTAAAATCAAAATAGTCATTAATTTTTTCAATTAAATTATTTCTGTAATTTTTATAAAACAATTGATATGCATTCAATATTGGAACTTTTCTACCATTGGTCATGCTCATAATTTCCTCAGGAAAATTAGATGCTTTTATTTTTCTAGTTATATCTTTTTTGCTGCGAATTGCGTTAGCTATATCCGCAAATAATTTATCTAAACCCATTAGTACTCAGCCTCCATTAAATCATTTATTTTCTCATCGTAGACCTCTTCTATTAAAGCTTTAATCTCTGCTTTATCCTCTTCATTCCAGTAATCCTTGCCCTTCACAGGAGCGTGTCCATCTTTACCGTCCCTTCCATCTCTACCGTCTTTTCCATCTTTTCCTGGAAGTCCATTCTCCCCTGGCAAGCCTTTTACTATAATAGTAGGATTATTTAAATGTCCTACTAAGGTGCCTACTTGCTCTATTCTACCTTCCATTAAGACACCTCCTCAATAATTTGCAATGTATTTTTAGGTATTATTGTACTAACATCTCCTGTTTCTGCATTTATGTATTCTACGTCGTAAACGTATTTCTTAAATTCTAAATTCTTTGTATCCTCCGGTTCTAACTTTATTTCTACATTGGCACAGTCCTTTTCTATCTCTATAATTTTTTGTATTAGAATTTCTGTATCTACTGGATTTCTTTTTACTGTAAACTTTATTATATCGCCTGTCCTTAGCATATGTTGATCTATATATACACTAATACGTGCGGTATCTCCTCTTGTTAGCTCTATGTAATTATCTTCTATATTTAACATAAACTACACCTCAATTCCATCTTTAAATTTATCCAGTTCCATTAAATCCGCATATACGTTTTTTATATTTGCATTCTCATCGTATGGCGCAACTATATTTTCTGTGTGTACGAAAATGTCCATTTCTTCGCCGTTAGCGATTTTTTGCTTTTCCTCTTCTCTTTTTTCTGCATCAACATAAGATGCTACTTCTATTATGTTTTGTGTGTTTGTTATTTTGTTAATACTTACCACTCTGTGATAATTTACAGTTATGCCATTATCCAGTGTTCTCTCTTTTTGTATAGCCATAATTCAATCCCTCCTTTATTTTTTATACCTTCCAACTACCTCTGTTATAAATATTGCTTCCTGCTCTCCAACAGCGTTAGGAGCATTATGTGTTATATTAGCGTACCCCTCTGTTACAACTGTTATTGTGTTTCCGACAATTTTTATTTTCTTGCCATTTAGTTGCAACATAGTGTCAGATGCTGGATATACATTAGATAAATAAACTTCCTTACCGTCTAATACCCTAACAGTTACTGTAAAATATCCGCCATTCCTTCGCCAACAAGTAATAACTAATTCCTCAAAAAGTGTTGCATTTTGGCTTAGTGTTACTGTACCTGATGTACCACTGGTATTTTTGTATAATAGTACGTTTTTAATCCTAGTTATATCTGTTTCGTTTTGAGCTACCTTTTCTTCTAAATCAGTAAAATTGTCTTCTTTAAAAATACTTCTTTTTAATGTTTCATATACATCTAAAAAATTATTTTTTAAGTATTTTATTTTTAAATTTGCTGTAGAAGTAATATTACTAGTACCTTTTATGTTGTCAAAAAAGTTTACATACTTTTCGATTCTTTCCAAAAGTGTCTCAGTTGTAGTTGCTGTATAATAATATATTTCTACAGGTGTAGTAGTACTTTTTTCTACTAACCAATTTTTAAAATCTGCCACATTTGAATGTTCTGTATATAAATATAAATAATCTCCTTCTGTATATCCAATTCCAGATATTTCTTCATTTTCAGAAAATTTAAAATAATTAGAAAGTATCTTGTTTTTCGTTGTTGCATTCAATCCTCTATTTATATCCAACCTAAAACATTGTTTATTGCTTACCTTTTCCCAATTTTCTGTACCATTTAACGTAATTTTATAAACTTGTTTTATAAATTTACATGCACTATTTACATAGTTTTCATGCTCGTTATCTAATTTAATTAAAAAGTACTGGTCACCCTTTAGAGTAAGTCCAGAGGCTTTTACACCATTAACATATATGTCAGTCTCTTTTATGAGTTCGACTGGTACACAATTATTTGGCCTAGGGTCTCTACTTTCAGATTGCGCATAAGCATGTACTTCAAGCATTCCATCTGTCTTTATAAAATTATTAAAATCATCTTTATATGCAAAATCATCTATCGTTATATTACTACCTTCTGCTACTCCAATTACATCTAATCCATCTAAATTTATATTATCAACTTTGTTATTCAAATCAACGATTTTTTGCGCATTTTCTTCAATGTCTTCTTTATTTATTGTATTATCAATCTCTAATATTCCAACTCTATTCGATATTTCCTTAGCTTGAATATCGATCTTATCCCAATTGTCATTTAAAGCAGATTCAATACTAAAATACTCATCCAAATCACTGTCATCATATTTAAAAAGTTTTAAAAAATTTGTTATAATTCCCATACCTATTTTCCTCCACTCAAATTTAGAACTTTTACTCTCTCTTCCATATTAGTAATTTTAAATTTTGCGAGAGAACCAACTTTTATATATGTAGTTTCAAAATTTTCAACAGACAATATCAATTTAAATTTTGAATTTACATATATACATGATGATTCTGTATATATTTCTTTTAATTTCATAAATTCTCCTTATTTATAATAATAATATATATCTACAAAAGCTGTAAATGCTCTTCTGTCATTCTCACAAGCAACATATACATCTCCGCCAGTTATCCATACTTCCATAGTATTAATTGGAATGGGCCAGAATGTGATTTCGGAGGTTATTCTTTTAGTTATTCCTTTAATTTCAACCACTTCAATGTTATCTATATCTAAACCATGTGGAACTGTTTTTCTTACTCCAGCATTTGGCAAATTACCTATATTTATTCTTTTCAAATAAATCATTTTACCATCAATGTACGTATTTGTAGCTGTTTCTTGTCCTGTTGTAATTTTTGTTTTAAATGCTAAATCAGAGGTATTTTTTATATTTTGAATTTCCTGCCTTATTTCGTCATATACAGATTTTAATTCTAAAATTTCTCTAATGTCTTTAAAATCAGCAATTCCTGTTGATGTAATTCTAAACTGTGCAAAAGGCAACTGATATATTTCTCCTGAACCATCTAAATCTTCTTTAGTTAATGTAGGATAAGCACTTCGACCATATAAAAACTTATATTTACCTTGATTAAATTCTTCAACACCATTTATTTCTCCCAAATCTATTTCAAAGACTAATTTATAATACCCTGTTTCATTTGGTAATTCCAATGTAGAGCCACCCATTTCTCTCATCAATCCACCTTGTATTACAAAGTAGCCACTTCCTATTGTTATATTGGTATTTGTATATGTTATTTCACAACCTTTTGTAATACCATTATTCTTATTTAAAAATATATTTACAAAATGCCTAAAAGCTTCATTGTGAAAGGTTTGTTTAGAGTATGTATTTCCAAAAATCATATTTTTCCTCCATTTTGATTAAATTTTTCTATAAAATTAATTCTTATATTACCTGTTTTTATAGAATAAAACCTACTATCCTTTTTTTTAGATATAGCAGATATATACGTATCTACCACTTCACCATTTTTATTTTTTATTAAGACTTTATCTCCAACTTTCCAATTTTTAATATCAAAAATCTTAGATAATATATTTATGTCAAATTGTATTAAATGTTCGTATGAATTTGCCTTAAATTGGTTCATTGCCGCTTCACGTGCATTTTCTGTCTCCTCTTCATATACAGTTACAATATTTCCAATAGCTCTATTATCCGCATTTCTATTATCTGTTGTTGTCCTATCGGACAATAAATACCAACTATGCTCAGACTTGTCTGCACATAGAACTGTAACTTTTGCAGTAATATTCGTTGAAAAGTTTTCCAAATAAGTATTTTTAGGTATATCTCCAATTGAAGTATCAATTAATATTTTATCATTCTCATTAGCTCTGTAAATTGTTAATTTTAATCTTCCATTTACGATTTTAAAATCATACATTATGTTGTAATTTTGTTTCATATTTACTAAAAATGTCTTAAAATTATATATGCCATTTTCATTATTTACAGAAAATTGTTTTTTAGTATGTGTTAAAATTTCCACATCTAAAAAATTCTTATTTAAAATTGTATCAGCATTTTTGGTAAATTCATGTTCTATAGTATATAAAATAAAATCTTCAATACCTTTTTCAGATATTAAAGATTGATTTTTAAGTATTATTTTTCTATCAAATATATCATTTATGTATCGAGAAGTAATTGCATATTTTTCACCAAAATTTTCATTTAACGGTGCATCAATTACTCCCATATATATTATTTTGTTATCTTCTCTTACTATAATAAAATCATCAGCACTTAGATTCGTATTATTCATTATTATAAAATTACTTTTTGCATTTGTTTCTTCATCAACGATAAGTTCATAATCACTTAACTGCAAAACTTCTTTTATTTCAAATGTATTTTTATCTAAAAAGTATGCTACAACATCAGTATTTTCAGTTTTTATATTTTCCTCTTCTAATATTTGTATTTTTCGGTGAGAAACTCTAGTAATTCCAAAATTATTAGTAAGAATTATTTCTACATCATGTAATCCACCAGTAGATGGTGCATCAATTGTAAATTCGTAATTATCAGTTTGCTCATTGTACTTTGCAGAATATTCTTTTTCATTAAATTTTAGCATACATTCCATAATTACACCGCCTTATATTGCGTTAAAATTCTAAGTTTTGCGTTATTTATATCATTGTCTGCTACTAATCTTACAGTACTAATTCCCAAAGGTAATTTAAAAATATTATTGTTATTTAAGTCTATATATTTATTTTTAAATAAATTTTCGAATGTGCCATTAACTTTTTGTTTTCTGATATAAATATTACCAGTGCCATCTTTACTAGAATACAAAAATTTCTCATACTCATTTATTATTATAGGTATTCTTATACTTTCATAAATTTTCCCATTTACAACAACTTCTATACCTGGATTTTCTACATAGCCTGAAATTTCGACTTGAATTGGCGCCTTCACATGACCACTATTTTCAAATGTAATTCCTCTTACACTATAATCATTAAATGCGCTATCCCATTTAAAATTCCATCTTATATCATTATTATCCTCATTTACGCTATATACTGTGTCATTTTCTTTATACCAAAGAGTCTTACAATAAATACTTGTAGGACAAGACAATAATCCGTTTGGTAATTTTTCAGTTTTTTCTAGATTTTGCAAGTCAATATCTTTATAGTATTTTACAGTTGCATTTGAGAATGGAATTTGGTATATAAATTTTAAATCATTAGAGCTTTCTATAAAATTTACAAGTCTTATATAATTATCATAATTTTTAAATATTAATTCTCCAAATATATTACCTTGTTCAAGCTTGCCTACATTTTTAACATATGTATTTCCAACTTGTTCATACGTATTTGAATATGAATAACCTAAACCACTTGGAGAACTAAAAAAACAATCATTATCTATATCTATTAAACTAAATTTTTGACCTTTTTCATTTTCTAAATAAAATTTTCTTACCATATTCCCCCCTTTTTAATATGAGCTTCCAAATTTTCTATTTATGTAGTTAAAACATTGTTGAAGTTTTGCTTCATCTAGTTCATTTACATTAAATGTTATCTTTGGCGTTGTAAAAATATTCCTTGTGTTTTCGACAACTTTTCTATTTATACTACTATGCAAATTGCTATAATCTTCTAAATTTAAATTTTTATTAAAAGATGTATTTATATTCTTAGCCAAATTACTAGCTGTTTTTACAAGTTTTGCACGTCTAGCATTCATTACGTCTGGAATAGGTTGCAAATAATATTCAGCAAACTTTCTCATTTTCCTTGATGGAGAATGGATATCCCAACCATCTATACCAGTAAATGCATTATTAACAGAACTAACTATATTTGAAGCTGTACTAATTATTTTACTTGTTAAACTATTATTATTTAATCCATTTATTAAGCCCTGCAGTATATTTTTACCATTTTCTTCAGACAAATCACCTCTATTTAATTCATCTAATACTATATCAACATTTTCTATTCCTATTTGTTTTAATAACTCTCTTTTTTCCTCATCAGACAAACCATTTAGAAAACTTGAAAGATCTTTTATAGCTATATCTTCTAATTCTGTAGTAAGATCAAATTCTTCTTTTACATCTTTTCCCAAATAATTTACAGCATTTTTTATTGTCATATCTTTACTAACTACATCAGTAATTAAATTAATCTTATCCTGCATATCTTGTGGCATTTTTGAAGTAATATCATTATATTCTCTTCTTGAGTTTTGTGCTAAATTCCCCCATGCTATAACTTCATCTGCACTCAAATTATTTATTGTATTAGTTCTTGAATTTAGTTCCTCAGACAAACTTTGCAAACTTTTTTCTGCCTGTTCCATACGTTCCTTAGCTATTTTATTTCCAGTTTCTTCATAAATTTTTCTATATGCCTCCAAATTTTTACTTTGTTCAGTTATAGAGTTATTTATTTCTTGTATACTTGCATCACACCAATTTGAAGTTGTTGTTGTTATAGTATTACTTATAGCTTCATAATTGCCTTTTACAAATTCACTATAATTTTTCTCATACGTTTCAACTTGATTTGTATAAGTTTGTACTCTATATTCGGCATCATTATAACTATTAATTACATTTTGTATGGCATCACCCTGTTTTTTATACATATCAATAGCCACTTTATTCCCACCAGTAATCCATTGATTATTAGACATATCATAAAAACTTTTTGCTTTTGCCTTTAATCCTTCCAAATCAGTCCCATATTCTTTTTGTTTTTCTGTCAGTGAAGTATAACTAGTTCTCAAATCATCTAATGCTTGTTCTTGCTTATCTAATGCGTCCTTATACTTTTCTTCATCTGCATTTAATTTTATTTCTGCACGTTTTTTTGCTATCAAGTTATCTATTTCCTTTTGTAAATCTTTATAACTACCTATAACATTACCATTTAACTCATATTCTGTATCTAAAGCCTTATTTAATTCGTTTAATATGAATGAAACTCTAGTCTCATATCCCTGTTTTACCTTTCCATTTTCATCAACTAAATTTATTAATTCATCTTTTAATTTTGCTGTTGAGTCTAAATGTGATAAATTAGCATTTGTTGCAGAATCTATTTTTGCATTATAGTCATTCATTTCAGTTTTTGCATCAGCCATTTTTTCTGCAAACTCTCGAATACTTTTTTCAGCCTCAGTTTCTTTTGTAGCAAAATAAATCACTGCCGCTGTAGTAGCAGTGATTGCTGTAGTAGCCAAAACTGCTGGATTACTTATTAAACCTAAACATTTAGCTAAATTATTTACAGATGCACTAGCAGATACACCACCAGTTTTTAATACTCCTATTGCTTGTGTAAATATACCTATTCCCTTAGTACTTGTACTAATCACAGTAGTTAAATTACTTATTATTTTTATAGCAGGTCCCATAGATGCTACCAATAATCCAATTTTAATTATATTATCAACAGTTGCATCGTCCATATTATCTAGTCTGTCTATCCACTTATCTGCTTTAGTTAACCATTTATCTACAATTGGTAACAATCTATTTCCTAATGTAACCCCCATATTTTTTAATCTATTAGTTGTAGTTTTTAATTTACTTTCTGTGGTTCCATATCTCTTATTAGCTTCATTAGCTAATGCTGTATTATCTTTCCAAGCTTTAGTCCCAGTTGCTATTGCATTATTAAATAAATCGCCTGCATTTGCTGCTCTTAGTAAAGAATCTCTCAATCTTACCTCTGTAAGTCCCATATCATTCAATAATGTAATGGCACTATCTCCTTTTGTTTCAGCATCTCCTAGACCTTTTATAAACGCAGTTAAAGCACCTGTTGCATCTTTTCCCCAAGCGTTTTTAAATTCTTCTGCACTCATTCCTGCTATTTTAGAAAAATCTTCAAGATTAGTACCAGCTGTTATTAGTTGTTTTACTTCTGTACTTGTCATATCAATACTATTACACAATTCTTTAAAGTCTTTTGAATTGTTCGCTGCTAACATTTCTAAATCTCTCAAACTCATTTCTGTTTTATTTAGTACATTTGTTAATCTTGAACCACTTACTTCCACGGCAGATTGCATTTTTACCATTGTTTTAGATAAAGCAGATCCGCCCATTTCAGCTTCTATACCAACAGAACTTAATGCAGTAGCAAGTCCTAATATTTGACCTTCTGACATTCCAACTTGTGCACCTGCCCCTGCAAGTCTTAAAGACATTTCTACAATCTCAACTTCTGTTGTAGCAAAATTATTACCTAAGTCCACTATACTTGAACCTAATTTATCGAAATCTTTTTGAGACATTCCTGTAATATTAGCAAATCTTGCTAAAGATGTTGCGGCTTCATCAGCAGACAAATTAGTCGAATTTCCCATATCAATCATAGTTTTCGTGAAATTTAAAACATTATCTGTTTGTATACCTAATTGTCCTGCGGCTTCAGCAACTCCGCTTATCTCTGTAGTTGTAGATGGTAGTTCCTTAGACATATCCACTATACCTTGTTTTAATTCTGCCATCTGCTCCTTAGTACCATCAACTGTTTTTTCAACTCCAGTAAAAGCTGTTTCAAAATCTACCGCTAACTTTCCTGAAGCAACACCTAACCCTATTACACTTGTTGTAAATATAGATGTAAATTTATTTCCTACATTATCTAATTTACTACCTATTCTTTCTATTTTACTACCATATTCCTCAAGTTTCTTACCAGCAGTAGTCCAACCGCTTTGCTCCAACATAAAATCTTTTTGTGCTTTATTTAATTTTTCCAATTGATTTTTGGCAGATGCAACATCTCTTTGATATTCTCTATATTTCTCAGTACTTATTGTATCTTTGCTTAACTCTCTTTGTTCTTTTTCTAATTCTTTAAGTGTATTTATACAATCATCTACGGACTTATTTATATTATCGTATTGTTCTTTACTAATTTTACCATTTTCAAATGCTTCAGTAGCTTTTTCTTGCTTCTTTCTTAAATTCTCTAAAGTTTTGCTAGTTTCTTCTATCTTTGTTTTTAAATCATTTAATTGAGTTTCAACTTTCTTGTAATTTTCCCACTTTTTTTGAGCTTGATCTTGCACACTATTTAATGCTTTTAATTTCTCTGTTACTTTTGCAATATTTTCTTTTAACACCTGCTGTTTTTGACTTACCATTTCAGTATTTTTAGGATCAAACTTTAGCAACTTGTTAATTCCTCTTAATTCTTTATCTAATTTTGAAGATACACTATTAACTTTGCTTAATGCCTTTTGTAGGCTAGTTGTATCTCCACCAATTTCTACTATAATGCCTTTTATATTACCTGCCATAGTTCTCCTCCTTACATTAATGCAAATGCATCCCAATCTGCTTGAGATGCATATTTTATTTGTTGATCACCTAAATCAAAAGAAGAAATAATCACTTTCATACAATCAACATAACTCAATATTTTTAAATCTGCTATATTAAGTCCTACTTTTAAGCATGAATTTACAAAAGAATGTTCAGGAAATGGATCATATCCACCACCTGAACTCTTTAACTTATTTAATTCTATTATTAAATCAATATCAACAAAATTTCTCGACGGTAAATTCCGTTACCTCTAAAATCCAATCATCATCAATGGATAATCTTGGAATTTCTTTCAAAAAATTTTCATAACTCATATAATTTTCATTGTTTGCTGTATAAATCAATATATAAGTAATTCTAGTTAATGCTTCTATATAATCATCTATATTTACTAGTATATCTTTATTTAATTTTGTATTATATTCTTCGCTTAACTCAGTTTCTTTACCATCTGAATTTTCTTCAACTTTTAATTCTACTGCACTACCAAAGCGTTCCGCAAAAAAGTCTTTCATTACTTGAATGTCCTTAAAAATTCCACGTCCAAAAACTTTTTTAAACTGTATATAAGTATAAGCATTGCAGTCAATTTCATATTCCTTATCACATATTTTTATTTTTTTCATTTAACACCTCTTAGACACCAGCTTGTTCAACTTGTACATTTTTTTCATACACTTTTTCAAAGAATTTATCATATATATTCTTATTTTGCTCATTTGGTTCAATATATGCTTTTATAGCTTTATCTCTCGAACGTGGATTTATAGTAATTGGTATAGTGTCTGTGCCAACACTAATATTTTGCTCTTTAGTATTATATTCTCTTGAAGGTCTAGTTGCTGTACAATCAAATAATACATGTCTTCTTGCTGACTTATCACCTTCACCTTGGAATAAAAGTGCAAATCTTGCTATTTTATCGTCTGCATTTTCAAATATCGCTCCGTTTGAATCCTTTTCCTGTCCCATTATGTCAATCCAAAATTTTTCTGGAGTGGTTGCAAGTACTAAATTACCATTATATCCTTGATTTGATGTTGCTGTAAAGTAAACTATATTGTCAGCGTAAAATTGCGTTGATTCTCCCTGGGGATCCATTGTAAAACCAGTAACTCCTGGCATTCTAAATGGTTTCCCATATTCTATTCCATCTTCTGTTTCTGTTATTTTTGCTATGTAACATTTTTCTATTCCAAATAAAACTTTATTCATTTATATTCCTCCTAAATTTCAAAAAAATAACTTACTTGCCATATTTCTTCATCTTGCAAGTAAGTTTCATCGGTTTTGTTCCAAGCTACGTCGCCTAAAACTTCATCTTCTAATTTATTTTGATATTCTATATCTTTATCAATATATGTATAATCTAATTTTACAGGTGTTTGTTTTTTATAAACCCTATTATCTGCCATAAAATTATTTGAACCAATTGTTATAGCAACTAAATGTGGTGGTTCTGTAGGTTCTTTAAATTTTCCATAGGCATACTTAAAATTTTGATTTTCACACCTTCTTTTTAAGTCCTCTAATGTCATACAAACACTTCCTTATTTATATTTAATTTTTTTTACACTTTTTCCAACATCATAATCTCTATGTCTAAGGACTGTAGTTAATTCTGTTTCATACATATTCTTATATTTTTCTTCAATAGGTCTTATATGTGGTATTGCTTTAGTATGCCCTCCACTTCTTGTTGCATGTCCAAATTCTAATAAATGTGTAAGAGGATAATCAGTTTTGTTATGTAGTCTAACTACATGTTTTCCACCATATAATAAATTCGAATACCTTTTTTGTGTATAAAAGTCAGCTTTCAATTTTCTCCAGCCTCTCGCATAACTTTTTCTTGCTCCCCTTGGTGAACTTTGCTTTAATTCTTCTAAAGCTTTTTGAGAGACACCATCTGTTACCTCTGACACAGATATATCAATATTTTTATATTCTTCTGCTAATGCTTCAGAAATAGCATCAGCTAAACTATTGCATCTTGACATTTTTTATTTTCCTTTCACAAACTAGTACTAGTTCGTCAGTTGTTATTTCCTGTGCCCTGATTATTGTATAAACAATACCATTATATATTAACTCTGCTTCATTGTTATAATTTAATGCACTAATATGTAGTCTTAAACTGGGCTTATATCCCTGTTCATTTCCTTTATAAAACTCACTAGCTTTTACATCTTCCACTTTAATTATTGGTATTTCTGTTTCAATTTTCCTCTCTTTTTGCACCCCAATAGTATCAGTAGTTAAAGTAGTAGATAATAATCTGCAACTTACATCACGCATTATTACCTACCTCCTTATAATCAGAACTTAAACTCAAGTTATTACAAAGAAGACTATATGTTCTTTGTGCAAGTTCTTTTTCTTTTATATCTACCATACCAAAATTAGCTTTTACAAACATAATAATAGCTGATTTTATTAGCTCTTTTCTTTCAGGAATAGTAGCATCTATTCCTTGTCTTTTTAAATCTTCAATCCCTGCTTTTATTAACATTTCTATTTCATTATCTTTTAAAGTAGCTGTTTCAGCAATGCTCAAACATTGCTTTGCTAATTTTAATAACTCCTTCATATAGTCCTCCTTATTTTAATTTAGACACTTTGTGTTTCTGATGAATTAGTAGTTGGTGTATATTGTCCATATGCAAAAGCATTTGGTTTAGCTTTACCATCATAAATTGCATATCCTCCATAAGTTACTTTTCTTCCTTTTACTGTTGCTTCTTTATCAACTCTAAGTGGAGTATTTTCGTTTAAGATGTAATTTCTACAATTACCAACAACAATATCATTGTTTTTAAGATATGGGTCTTGTTCAATCATAACCAATGATGTTGCAGATAAACCTTGTAAAAATGGATAATTTCCATTTTTATCTTTATATCCTACAATTTCAATATTTACATTTGTTGATATATAAGCTTTTGCTCCTATTCTATCATCATCGCTCAACGTTTTATATATAGCAATTATATTATCAATTGGTGTATCACCATCAGTTACAGGAGTTAATCCTTTTGTTATTCCTGTTGGCTTATTTTGACCATCTCCATATATAATTGCGTTTACTAATGCTTTTCCCATTTTATTTGCTAATTCTTCAAGGATAAATGCAATAAAACTTTCTACTGCCATTTCCTCTAATTTCCAAGTTATAACTATATTTTTGGCTAATTCCCAACCTGTTAATTGTAAATTTCTATATTCTTGACCTTCATTTTTTGTATCAGTTGTCTCTGCATACCATTCAGCATCATCTGCAGCAAAAAGATATGGTAAATCAATATTTCCTGCCACTTGTAATTTTCTAACATCTCTATAAATTGGAGATTGCCTTTGAATTATTTCTAGTAATTCATTTCTGACTGTGGAAGGAATGAATAACCCACCATTATTTATACCTTGATTATCCGCAGTTGATGCGACAAATGTTGTATCTGTTGTTGTTATTGCATCTCCTAAAGCTCTTTTTTCATCTTCTGTAAATTTATCTTCACTCAACCCCATTAATTTTTTAGCCCAAGCACTTCTATACTCCTTATCAGCTATAGTAAATTTTCTTTCTTCTTTTCCCATTTCTTTATCCTCCTTAATTACTTTTAAAGTCTTAACATCTAAACTTTTCTTTTCAATTTCTTTAGTATCAGCTATTAAATTTCTTTCCTCTTCGTGAGTTATTCCACTATCTTTTTCTGCTTCATACTGTTCATATTCTTGTTCTGGAACTTCCTTATTTATAGCTTCAACTTCTTTTCTTAATTCTGCTAATTCCTCTTGAGTATTAGCTTTAGTTATTTTTTCTAAAAGTTCAGTTTTTCTTAA
This sequence comes from uncultured Clostridium sp., assembly GCA_948470565.1. Lineage (GTDB taxonomy): Bacteria > Bacillota > Clostridia > TANB77 > CAG-465 > CAG-465. Next base: position 6,883 of record CAOKPF010000021.1, on the reverse strand, counting down.
TTCAATTTCTTTTAATGTCATAATAAAAATCCTCCTTAAACATTAAATAGCAGTTATACCACCACTTTTATAAATACTCTATTTTGTTTCTACCAACAAAAAATGAAGCAGTTATACCACAACTTCACTTTCAAGATTATAAACTTAAAATTAATTTTATCTTTTCTTTTTCAAGTTCTATTTCTTGTTGTTCTCTTTCTTTTAAATAATCTTCTTTGTTTCTTGCAAATACTTCTGTACTTTCATAAAATGGAACATCTACTACTGATACATCATATAATTTATCTATACTTAAGATTTTTCTAGTATCTGTTTCATAATCATATTCTTCCTTATCTACTGTAAATGCAAAACTCATCTTATCTAACAAACCAGCTTGTATCATTTTGTAAATATCTTTATTTTGAGTTGTACCAATCAAGTTTGCCCTTATTTTTAATCCTTTATCGTCTACAATTAATTGTAAACTTTTATTTCTTGTCCTTGCTAAAATTAAAAAATTATCTTCGTGATTGTATTTCATACAAACATCTTGCATATCACACCCATTAAAAGCATTTCTGTCTACTATTTCTGTATATCCATAATGTGTGGCAGGACTACCAAATACAACTGCATATCCCTCTATTGTCATATTCTCATTGTCTAATGTTCTAACTTCAGTCAACCTAACTTCTTTAATAGTTTTATCCATCTATCCCACCTCCTTGGTAATTATTAGCAATTCTTCCATCTATATAATTTAAACTTTGTATAATTTTATTACCCTCTTCACCTCCAATAGGTGGAAGATCTATAATTTCTCTTCCCTCATCTACTTTTAGCATTGCTCTATCTCCTGCTTCTTTTAATAATAGTATTTTAGTTTTCAAGCTTGCATATTGTAATCTATTAGCTGTAAATACAATCTTGTGTCCTTCTTTTCTTGCTTTTTTACTAAACACTTTATTTGTAAAAGCATCACTCATTTGTATTGCTCTAGGCTCTATTATGCCTTCAAAAAATGCATTCCATTCCTCTTCTGTAAAATTATTCCTTACTATAGATTCTGATATTCCAAAATAATCAAATATATTATAATTTACTTGCTCTAACTGTTCTCTATCAAGTGTAATAGGCTTTAAATTTACTTCTTGAAAATCTGCTTTTGAATCAACGGCGGCAATTCCACTCTCATTCTCTAAATTTAAAAAATCTGCTACAAAAGCTTCCTTACTTGCTTTAAGATCCTTTTCTTTTAACATAGACTGTCCATATTTCAAAATTCCCTTTAAATTATTACTTGTTTTAATTGCGTTTTTTATTCCTTCCGACGCCGTATGTGCTGTGTCTAAATCTGTTTTTAAAACCTTGTTATTTGTACCAAATATATCATGTCTATTGTAAAATAATCTTAGATGTATAAGTTCTAAATATGGTAAAATATATTTTTTCCCATTAATGAATTTAAACTCTAAATAAATTGTCTCATTTTCATCTTGAAATAAATCGTAATTTAGTGCTAAAACTGGATAAAATCCCACTATCATACCATTTTTATCTTTTGCTATATATATAAAGGCATTAGAATCAGTATACAACATTGATATTGTTTTATATATAAAATCATATTTTGTCATTAATAGATTCGGTTCATTATTTAATAAGAAATTTATATCACCTTGTATATTATTACTTATATTATCTTTTATATGTTTAGGAATTAGCTTAGCGCAATGAGTTGCTATTCTATCAATGCACTGTCTTGCTACTTTACTTTCATAAGTATTATTTCCTAAAGTAGTAAATTCTGATTTATAATTGTTTAGCAATTCCAATCTTGTTTGTGTAATTTTTTGCTTTTTATCGCCTTTTCCGAAAAAGCATATTAAATAAGTTTCTTTTTTTCATATCACCCCTCCTGTAATACCAAGTAATCATTCATCTTGTCAAATAAAACACAGTAAGCTATTATTAGACTTACTGTTCCATCGATTCTTGCCCTTTGTTTTTGACCCTTTACTGGTCTTATATTATCATTTTCATCTCTTTTAACAGCGGTATTACATAAACACCATTTTAAAATAGGGTTATTGTTATAATTTACTTTCTTTTCTATTAAATCAGCTTCCAATTGTTTCATAGGATTTGACATCGTTTTAGCACCTTGTCTTACTTCTACCATTTCAAAACCTTGTTCCTCCATCTCTTCAACCCAATATTGAGTGTTCCAAGGATCATATCCAATCCATAATGCGGATATATCATATTCATTATGCATTTTTAAAAACCATTGTGTAACATCACTATATTTAACTTTAGCACCCTCACATATTGTTACAAGTCCTCTTTTTTCCCATTTATCATAAGGAATTTTGTCATCTTTTATTTTAAATTCCAGTCTCTCGCTTGGTATAAAATACTGTTGTTCAACGTATTTTACATTATTTTTAATTATTAAAAGTGTAGCACATGTTAAATCTGTTGTACTTGATAAATCTACTCCACCAATTGCATAAGTATCAAATAACTCTTCAATATTGTAAGTGCTTTCATTATTGACTATATCAAAATTTAACCATTTATCTTGTTCATTTTGCCTTATATTAAAATCTTTACACAATAAATTAGCTAGCTCAGCTGGATTATTTTTAGCTCTATTAACTTTATCCCTCAAATCTTTAATATTCTTTATTGTACCAAGTCCAGGATTAGCCTTATACCATTTTTTCTCATCGCTCCACTCTTTACTGCTATCTAATTCATAAATAATTGGTAAAACAGTTTCATCAATAATACCACTTTCAAGTCCTTCATATCCTTCTATTATACCGCTTGAATACTCATATTCATTGTCAAAAACATTTTCTCTCACCGTACCCATCGTTGACGTTTCTATAAGAAGAGGTTCTTCTCTAGCAGACATTGAGTCGAACATAACATCAAGTAAATTTTTATCTTTCCAAGCATGGATTTCATCACATATTACAAAAAAAGCATTTAATCCATCCAAAGAATTAGAATCAGAAGCAAGTGCTTTAAAAAAAGACTCCATTTTATCATAATATAGTCCACCAACTAATGTACGTATTCTCTTTGCAAGTGCTGGACTTTTCTTTATCATTCTTTTTGCCTCTTCCCAAACAACTTTTGCTTGATCCTTTTTACTAGCTACAGAATATATTTCAGCTCCACCTTCGCCAGCCGACGTTAACATATAATTCCCTAATCCAGCATCTATTGTAGATTTTCCATTTTTTCTTGCTACAAACAAAATTCCTTTTTTATACTTTCTTAAGCCTGTTTCTTTATCTACAAAACCAAATAAAGCTTGAATAAATGCTTTTTGCCATAATTCTAATTCTATAGTTTTACCTGCCCATTTACCTTTGGAATGTTTACAGAACTTTTCAATAAACTCAATTGGTCTATTCGCTTTTTTTAAATCGAATATATATATATGTTGCTCTTCCTCTTCTGTTATTTCATTAAAAAAAGAAACCTGCTGTGGATTATATATATCCTTTACAAGTTTCTCATATACAACTTTTATTTTATGGCACGCTTTGTTTGGATTCTTCAATAAAAATTGATAATATTCCTCTATATATGTTAACATACCTCATCACTGAATTTGTCAAATTCATCTTCTACCTTTCCCTGTTCCTCAACTGGTAGTAAATCTGTTAATTGCTTAATAATATTTGTGTAATTTTTAATCATTGTATTATATGTTTTCATTTCAATTGACTCTTTATATCCAAATTGATTTTCGCCATTTTGATATTCTTCTTTTACCCCATTTTCCTTTATATATTTTGATAAATCTTCAAGTTTTACTGCCATAAATGCTGCATTATATATTAAATCTAATACCAAATCTTTCTTATTTTTATCAATATTTTTGAACATGTTTTTTAACTTATTTTGCTTAGTTCTTATACGTTTTTCAACATCTTGTTCTTGCAATCATCTCACCACCTTACTACACCCCTCACGCAAAATTAACTTGTGTATTTTTCGAGAGCCCACCACCGTTCTCCCATAAGTACACTAAGAATACCATAATAGGGGGGACTATAGCCTACATTTTTACTATATCTCCATTCTCATCAAATACATAATCCACTCTTTCTGAAAAATGTTCCTCATTATGGCATCTCTTACATAAACTTTCCAAATTATCCATATTAAAAAATACATTATCATCTTCAAAATTTTTATCTGTTATGTATTCTTTATGATGTATGAAGTATGCACTATTATATATACCTTTTAATAAACATCGTTCACAAAGTGGATTTAATAATAGCTTTTGATGCCTTAGCCTTTGCCATCTTTTGCTTTTATATTTCTTTGCAATCTCTGGATCATCTCTGTATGTCATTACTTTGTTTTCCTCACCAATTTTTTAACTGCTTTTTCTGACTTAGCTTTTACAGTTGCAGTTTCAACAATTTCTTTTATTTCCTCAACAAATACTTCTTTATATTGGTTATTACCATTTAATACATCAAATCTTTCTTTAGTTACTTCAAATACTTCGCCCTCTTCTAAAATTCTACCTAACTCATTATCCTGTATACTTAACTCTTTATACTTATTGGTTGCTTTTACTTTCATTTATCCTCCTTTAAAATCCTGTTTTTATAGCAAAATACAATAATGCTACACTTATTATCCTTGCAATAAGATTTGTAACAAAATTCTCCTTTATAGTTCTTTTTGTACCGTGTCTTAATAAATCCATACCTAATCCCATACAATGCAAGCTCATTATTATTACAAAATATATATTCAATTCGCATCACTCCTTTTTCTCTATTTTTTTGCCTTTTTAATACCAGTCAAAGAACTAATTGGCAATAAACTTCCCCGGGGCAAGCCCTCAAACATCTAGAAAAGATGTTTGCCTCTCTTCGAGAGCGGGGTATTCGCCCCAGCAAACAAAACTTCGTAATGTTTGCCTAGTTTGTTACGACGCAAGCGTCGGGGAATTAAACCCGAAGAGATTAAAAAAGCAGCCCTTTGGACTGCTATAAGAGGTTGATATATGAAAACTTAAATTAAAAATATTTCTTTAAGTTACGCATTCTTAATTGGTGGGAAACGTAAGAATTGAACTTACTCCTAAATTGTCACAGAATTTCGTGCTACCATTACACTATTTTCCCCATATGATATTTCCTATAACGTTTTTTCCTGAAAGGAGGTGATATTGTTATAGGAATTTCTCTTGCTGTTTCCAGCTATTATATAGTATAACATATAAAAAAGTCAAATTAAATGCTGTTTTACTATAAATTTACACATGATTTACACACTTTGGTATATTTTCTCCATTTTATCTATTATATTAGATATACTATTGTGAATTGAATTTGTTTCTCTACCAAGTATGTTTGCTATTATTTTTGGATCTTTTTTTTCATAGTAATACATTTTTATAAGATTTTTTTCAGTATGTTTTAATGTAGCTACTAGACTATCCACTATATCTATTTTTGATTGCAATTCTTCTATCTCTTTTTTTAATTTATTTACAGTGTCTATATTTTTTATTATTTTTTCCTCATCTTTTGATTTTACATATCCTTTAGGCTTAATATCTCCGTTTATTTCTAAGTTAGGACTACTTACACTTATTTCTTCCTGTTCTATTTTTTTAATTTTATTCTCTTTTATTTTTATTCCAGCCTTATATCCCATGTAATCAGCCAACATTTCTTTAATCATATATTCTCCCTCCTAAATATATTATCCAACTATCTTTACTTTACAACCAAAGTGTTCTTCTAATTCTCTCATTGTAACTTCTTTTGTATTTGAATTTTCCCATTCTGCTATTTCTTTAGCGAATGCTTCTTTGTATTCTTCCATGTACTTACTGTTTAATTTTAACAAACTTGGATAGAATTTTTCTACAAATTGTAAAGCATCGCCATCTTGTTTAACTGCTTCTAAACATATTTGCTCTGTTTGATTTTCTACATATTCTAAAGCATAACCAATTTGTTTAACCGCTTCTAAGCAGATTTCTGGGTGCGCTAATTGCACAGCTCTAGGCACGTACGCAAGTATACATCCATTAGTTCTAACTTTCTTTAAATATTCTTCAACACTACAATTTTTAAATTTAACCATTTTAATCCTCCTTTTCTTCTATTATTTTCTTTAATTCATCATTTGCATTTACTACTTCAACATAATCTTTTTCAAGCATATTGTACTGCTGGATCCAATAAGATGCCGTATCGTTGGATTTGTTATATTCTGCAATGATCCTATCTCTATCAGCGTGTAAATAAGCTACTGTAATAATTAATAGCGTTATTGCTAAATAGCATAAGGCTAATGTTATATTATGTATCATTGCTCTATTTTCAAAATCTTTTATATCGTAGTTCAATTCTTTCATACCTCCCATATTTACCTCTTATCCTTAACATGTTCTAATGCTATATCATAAACATTTAAAATTTTATCTATATAATTATATTCTGAATTAGCCCATATATCTGTTAATCTTATTGCTATTTCTTCATCGGTTAATATATCTTGCTTTTTTATTATCTCTTTCATCTTTTCCATACCTCCCATATACTAATCTCCAAAATCAAAAATTTGAATTGTACTACCATCTACATTTTTTACATTTATACCTTTGTCCAACGTTCCAAGTAAACCATATGCAGTCCAGTCGCATCCTTTTTCTTTTGTAAATCTTCCTATACAGTTTTGAATTGCAGTATTAGCACTCTTTCCTAATTCTTCAAATTCTGCAACAGTTGCTACATTACCACATTTTGGACATTTAAATTTCCAATTTTCTATCCTCCCAAATTTCTCATTTCCTTTTTCAAGCCACTTGTTATAATCTAATTCCTTCATTTTTCCCATATCA
>CAOKPF010000020.1 GCA_948470565.1 uncultured Clostridium sp. | reverse complement strand
ATAACTTAAATAGCTAAAATAGAACTAGAAGATGGCGTAATGCCATCTTTTAGTTGCATATAAATGAATAAAAAAGTATAAATATAATATCATCATTTTGTAGGAAAATAAACATTTTATTCAGTAAAATTAAAAATTACAATACATTGAAAGTACTGTATTTTTAACGTGTGTAATACTACTCATCAGTAGCACAATAATTTAATAATATATAAAAAATAAGTAAAGGTATTGCAAAATTCGCTAATTTATGTTAATATATTAATAGGAGGAGAGTCATGGCAATAACAGCAACATTAGAAGAATATTTAAGAGTGGCATATTATTTAAAAAATAAAAAATCTCGAGCAAGAGTTACAGATATGGCTAAAATGATGGATATAAGCAAATCAAGTGTTAATAATGCACTAAAGACTTTAACAAACCTTGGATATATTGAGTATGAAAATTATGGAGAAATAATTTTTACAGAAGAAGGTGTAAGGATTGCAAAAGAAAGTACAAAGAAATATGAAGTATTAAGAGATTTTTTAATAGTAGTATTAGGTGTAAGAGAATTGGTTGCTGAAGAAGAAGCAAGAAAGATGAAATCATATGTATCAGATAATACAATTATGAAGTTTGATAGATATTTAAGAACAATAAAAAAAATAGATAAGCTTTCTTATGAGTGTAGAGAAGAAATGGAAAATGAGAGATATGAAGATTGTATAAGAATAGCAGCACAAAATATTTTAGATAAAAGAAAAAAGAAAAAATAGAATTTGTTAGAATAGTAATTTTGTAAATGTATTATTAAAATTGTAGAAAATATATTATGCCACTGGAGATATGCCATAAAAAATATAATTTAGTCTTATATAAAAAACTATATATGGTAAGTTCTCTTAATATAATATTTTTAAATGTTATTAAAAATGAATATAAAATACAAATATGTTAGTATATTTGTGTTTTTTTGTTTATAGAAATAAAATTTTGTATAATTCTTATTAGTAAAGCTAATGTTTATACATGTATCTTGTTATTTTATTCGTTAATATTCTTTAAAAATCGTTAAATTATATATTTTTAAGTTTTGCTCATAATAATATAAGATTTATGTAAATAATTTTTTTTTGCATAAATAAATTTGTATCAAATCATACCACATAAAGGGACGTTCCATAAATAAAAATTGTAACATTTATTTATGGAACGTCCCTTATAGTTAGTATACTTATATAATTTTATAGTTATAAAAAATTTATCAATAATTTTTATTTTTTTGGACAAACAGTAATAAATTATTTTTTTTTGAATATAAATATAATAGGTGATAGTGTGTGATAAAAATGAAAAAAATATATATTTATATATGTATACTAGTAATTATCACTTCATTTCTATTTTGTATTAATATATTTTTAGAAAAACATAACCAAAAGCATATTGACATTGTACAGGAGGAAGAAAAAAAAGAGGAAGAAGAAGCAAAGTATGAAATAGATTATAAAGCTAATCAAACAATTACAGTAAAACTATGTAAGAGTAATGAAGTAGTTGCAATGGATGTAAATGATTACTTAAGAGGTGTGCTTCCATCAGAAATGCCACCATACTATGATATAGAAGCATTAAAGGCACAAGCAATTGTTGCAAGAACATATTTATATAGGAAAATAAAATATGGTAATGCTGATGATAATGCTGATATATGTGATAGTTCTGCACATTGTCAAGCATTTTATAATAAAGAAAAAATTATTGAGATATGGAAGTCAAGAGGATTTGATGAACAGACTATAAATCAGTACTGGAAAAATGTAAATGAAGCAGTAGTCTCAACTTATAATCAAGTTATAACATATAATGGTGATATTATACGTGCATATTTTCATGCAAGTAGTCCTTCTAGAACAGAGGATATAAGTCAAATTTGGGGTGGAGAAAGTATACCATACTTAATATCAGTAGAAAATAATGAGGCAGAGGATTATCCAAATAGAACTAGTACAGTTACATTAAGTTTTAATGAAATTGCAAGTATTTTAAATAATGCAAAAATATTAAGAGGTTTAGTTAATGCAAATGATATATCTAGTATTTCAATATGTGAAAATACCACTAGTGGAAGAGTGAAAAATGTATTAATAAATAATCAAAAATTAAGTGCAGAAAAAATGAGAACATTGTTTGGATTAAAATCTACTAATTTTACAATACAAGTGTGTGATAATAATGTAATTTTTAATGTAGTAGGCTATGGACATGGTGTTGGAATGAGTCAAGTGGGTGCAGATTATTATGCAAAATTAGGCATGAATTATATAGATATTATAAAGCATTATTATACAGGTGTAGAAGTTTATACGTTAGAAACAAAGGAGGAATAAGTTTGAAAATAAGAATAAACAATATATTTAAAAATAAAAATTTAGAATGGAAAAGAGAAAAGAAAAAAATAGAAAGTGTTAGAAATATTAGAAATGGTAGAAATAAAGAAATAAATTTTGATGAAAATGTGTATGAAAAAAAATATACAGAAGATAATAATGTTATAGTAAAAAGAAGAAGAAAACAAGCAATAATGGAAATACCAGATGAATTCAATATAGCATTAGATTATAATGAAACTTTAGATAGCAACTATTATAGTTATAATGAAGATAATAATAGTGATGAAGAGTCTCATACAAATGAAGATGATAGAAAAAACGTTAAAAAATATTTTGAAAATTTAGTAAAAAACAAAAATAATTTATCCAAATGCTATTACTTTTTATTTATAGCGATGTTGGGACTTGGTGGTGCTAGTGTATATATTGCTGGAAAAACGTATAATTTATTTTCAAAAGAAAATTATATAGAGTATGTAAGTAGTATTGATAGTATGCAGGAAGATACAACGGTGTTTAGTAATATTGATGATACTTTAGTTCAGGAGCAAGATCAAAATTCTAGTAATAAGGATACAAATGAAGTAGGTGATACTAAAAATAAAGATGCACCTAGTGTTAATCAAGTATCAGAAAAAAGCACTAATACAAATACTAAAAAAAACAAAGTATTAGAAGAACCTAAAATTGAAAAGTTATCGTTTTCAGTGCCAATTAGTGGCGAAGTTCAAAAAGTTTTTTCCAATGATAAAGTAATATATTCAAAGACTTTAGATATGTGGAAAACACATGATGGAATTGATATAAAGGCAAATATTGGTGATAAAGTAAAATCAATAGAAAAAGGAACTGTTACAAAAATATTTGAAGATTCATTTTATGGAATTACAATTGTTATAGATCATGGACAGGGATATGTTAGCTATTATGCTAATTTAAGTCCAGATGTAAGTGTTAAAGAAAAGCAAAGTATAGTAAAAGGTAAGGTTATTGGTACAATTTCAAATACTGCAATTGGTGAAATAAAAGATGAAGCACATTTACATTTTTGTCTTATGAAAGATAATAATGTAGTAGATCCAACTTACATTTTTAATTAATTTGTATTAATATGTAAAAAAATGAATAAAAATATATTTTTGGAATAGAATAATAATATATATCAGAAAATATAAAAAGGGGCGATTAATTTGATAGATATAGAGGAAAGAGCAAAATTACTTGCTACATATATTATTGAAACAAAAAGTACAGTAAGGCAAACTGCAAAGAAGTTTAATATTAGTAAGTCAACTGTACATAAAGATATTTCAGAAAGATTGGAAAAGGTAAATCCATCTCTTGCAAGTGAGGCAAAAAAAGTTTTGCAAATTAATAAATCGGAAAGACATATTAGAGGTGGAATGGCAACAAAGCTTAAATATCAGAATGAAAAAGTTGTCTAAATTTGCAGAACTTTAGGCTTAAATATTGCATTTACAGGTAAGATATAATATAATTGTAACAAGTTATAAGATAAGGACAGGAGGAAAAAATAATGGTATTTGGACAGGATATTGGAATTGATTTAGGAACCGCCACTATTTTAGTGTACGTAAAGGGAAAAGGCATAGTTTTAAGAGAACCATCAGTTGTAGCAATAGATAAAAATACAAATGAAGTATTAGCGGTCGGACAAGAGGCAAGAAAAATGCTTGGCAGAACACCTGGTAATATAGTTGCACTAAGACCTTTACGTGATGGAGTTATATCAGACTATACAATAACTGAAAAGATGCTTAAATATTTTATTGGTAAAGTTTGTGGAAAATTTGTATTTGCACCAAAGACTATGATTTGTGTACCATCTTGTGTTACTGAAGTTGAAAAAAAGGCAGTAATTGATGCTGCTACCCATGCTGGTGCTAAAAAAGTTTTCCTTATAGAAGAACCAATAGCTGCAGCGATTGGTGCTGGAATAGATATAGGTAAACCATATGGAAGTATGATAGTTGATATTGGTGGAGGCACATCGGATATTGCAGTAATTTCATTAGGTGGTTCAGTTAGAAGTAAATCATTAAAAATTGCAGGTGATAGATTTGATGAAGCTATTATAAGATATATAAAAAAGACACGTAATATTGTAGTTGGCGAGAGAACTGCTGAAGATATAAAAATTAATGTTGGATGTATGTATCCAAAGACTGTTGAAGAAAAGATGTGTGTTAAAGGTAGAGATATTGCATCTGGGCTTCCAGTAGAAATTGAAGTAACATCAGAGCAAATGTATGAGGCATTAAGTGAATGTGCAGAGCAATTAGTTGATGGAGTTCATGCTGTTTTAGAGGAAACGCCACCAGAACTTTCAGCTGATATATCTGAAAGAGGTATATATATAACTGGTGGAGGAGGTCTAGTATGTGGACTAGATAAACTTTTAGAAGAAAGAACTGGAATACACGTAATGGTTGCTGATGATGCTGTTTCTTGTGTTGCTATGGGAACAGGAAAAGCACTAAATCATATAGATATGTTAGAAACAGGAAATGCTGTTAAAATAAAGAAATTTTAATAAAAAATCAAATCTTAAATTGAATTTAGGATTTGATTTTTTAACTCATTGATACTATACATTTTGTAATTGAATTTGACATAATTTTGGATTTATGGTATTATATATATAATATTTGATGGACTTAAAGTAAATATCTTAGGAGGTAAGATTATGGAAATAAAATTTTATGAAAAAATAGGAGTTCGGTATTGGAAGAACTTTATTTTGTGGTTTGAATGGATTTTTGATGTAAAAGCATTTAATTATCATGTAAAAAATATCGATTTAAAATCAATAAAAGATTTTAGGAGTATGCTGTTATTTAATAGTATACCACATTTTATAGCGCTAATTATTAGTATAATTGGTTTTAGTGAATGCTTATGTAATATGGGAGAAATAAATATAGTAATTATATTATATTATATTATATTATATTAATTCTTCTTAATTTGTATTGTTTAATGTTACAAAGATATAACTATTTAAGAATAAAAAAAATACTAAAAAAAGTACAAAATAGAGTATAAATAATTAAATCTTACTATATATATGTATGTGGCATATATAGTAAGATTTTTCTTTAAATATATAAATTTATTAATATAGTTTGAAAACAAGTATTATTTTACAGTTGTATTTCTAGTTCTGATTTTAAAATTTTTGCATATAAATTACTAATCGGTGATATAATGGGAAAGTATATATTAGAACTAGAAAATATAATATGGGGAGTACCACTTGTTTTTTTACTTGTATTTACACATATATTTTTTACAATAAAACTAAAATATCCCCAAAAGAATATGTTAAAAGGAATTAAGTTATTAATTAAAGGTGATAAATCAGGTAAAAAAGGGGTAAGTTCATTTAATTCTCTTATGACAATACTTGCAGGAACTTTAGGTACAGGAAATATTATTGGAATAGGTTCAGCAATTTGTATAGGTGGTGTTGGAAGTGTATTTTGGATATTTGTGTCTGGTATATTTGCAATTGCTACAAAGTATGCTGAAACATATGTTGTGTTAAAATATAGGAATAAAGATAAATCTGGCTTTTATGGTGGTGCAATGTATGTATTAAAAAATGTGTTAAATAAAAATGTACTTGCAGTATTGTTCTCTATATTTGTAATAATTACATCTTTTGGTATGGGTGCCATGCTTCAATCTAATGCTATATATAACTCAGTTATAAGTGTTGTTAATGTTAATCCTAAATATATTGCAATTGGCGTAACTATTATTTGTGGATATGTAATTTTTGGAAATGAAAAGCGTATATCATTATTTAGTAGTATATTTGTGCCAATAGCTACTATTGTATACATATATATGTGTATGTATATTATTATAATGTATAGGCATAATTTAGTAGACAGTTTAGTGTATATAGTTAAAGAGGCATTAAATTTTAGAGCTATAAATGGTGCAATATTTGGGAGCGTTGCAATAAAGGCTTTAAATAGTGGTTTATCAAAGGGACTATTTTCTAATGAGGCAGGTATGGGAAGTTCACCTATATTTAATGCTACTGTAAATAGTACTGATATAAAAAGAGAGGCAATAATTGCTTCAACTAGTGTATTTATTGATACGGTTATACTATGTACATTAACTGGTATAGCTTTAGTTATAACAGGAATGAATAATGTGTCAGAATTACCAATAGACTTGGTAAAAAATACATTTTGTATAGTTCCACAGGGTGAATTACTTTTGACTTTTACTCTTACTATACTTGCAATTGCTACTATTCCATGTTTTTTCTATTACGGTGGAGTAGCAATTAAATTTCTTTTTTGTGATAGAAAAATATACTATGAAATTTATAAATGCTTATACCTTGTGTGTATATATGTAGGCTCTACAACAGCTATAAATATTGTATGGGGTTTATCTTCAATAGCTAATGCTTTTATGGTAATTCCTAATATAATTATGATATATATGTTAAAAAATAAAATAGAATAAACTATTATAAGTTGTATTTGAAAAAATATATGCATAGAAGAATACAGAAAAAATTTAACAGTATATATATATTATTTTAAAATTATTTATAAAATTTTGTTTAGGTATTGAAAAAATTAAATAAATTATAGTATAATATAATCAAGCAAAAGAGAGGAAGATAATATATGAATAAAATTATGTCAAATAAAACTGCTGCATATATGATAATACTACACACACACACACGTAGATATATTAAATAATAATAAGAAATACCAAGGCAGGATTGTGCCAGGAAATATATATTAAATTATAATACCAATAACTAAATAAAATTTAGCTATTGGTATTTGTGCTGCCTAAAATTACTGGTAATATATTCCATGTAAAATTTTAAATAAGAAGCATTATATGACAAAAAATGCAGTGTTAGTAATGTATACTAAGTATAGCAGTGTACACTAATTGAAACAATCAAATAATAGTGTAGTAATATATGTATAATAAAACATAGAGACATTTTAATAAAACATGTTACAATTGTGAATATATTTTAGAAGATATATAAATAAAAGTTTTACACACACCACACAAATAAAACAATAAAAAATATATCTTCAAATATATTATATATATTAAGAAACAAAAGAAAAAATTATTAAATAAACAAAAGAAGATAAGAATAGAAAAAGATAAAAAGAGAGGGGAAAGATATGGAAAATCAAAGAAAAAATGTAGCTATTATAATAATAGTAGTAGGAATTGTTTTAATTTCAATGGTTTCAATAATAACTATAAGCAATTCAAATAGGAAAAGGAAAAATCAGACTAATATTAACTTAAATGCAAATACCCCAAATGTGGAAATGGCTTATGAAGAGAACAAACAAGAAATAGACATAAAGGGAACAGAGAATGTAGAGGTAAGTAATGATTTAACAACAGAAAATACAAGTAGTAGGGTAAAAGAAAATAAAAGTGTAGCAGGACTTAATATATCAGAAACAACAGTAAAATATACAGGAAGTTCAACCAAGATAAATGGGAAAATAACAAATAATGGAAGTAGTGATATAGATGCAGATTTTGTAAATGCAAATATAATGGATAGTCAGAATAATACGTTTAGAAAAATAAAGGTATATATAGGAAAAGTAAAAGCTGGAGCTAGTAAAGCACTTGATATAGAAACACAGGCAGATTTATCTAATATGTATGATATGGAATTTACAAAATAAAAAATTGAGAAAGGAAAAATCTAATGGAAGAAAAAAGGAAAACAGATAACTATCAAGAAAAAGGAATAAGTCTTTTAGTGTTAGTAATAACAATAGTAGTAATAATAATAATAGCAGGAGCAGTAATACTAAATTTAAGTAAGAATAATCCAATAACAGAAGCAAAAAAAGCTAGATTTTTATCGGATATAGATACATTTAGAAGTGAACTTAGTATGTACATTTTAAGTAAACAAACAGGGGAAATGGGGGAGTATGATGGAGCAAAATTATATGCAGATAGTGCAAGTGTAACTGAAAATGGAAGTAAGAATACAAGTAAAACAATAGAAAATGTGATAACATCAATGAAGAATACAGAATATATAGAAAAGCTGGAAGTAATTGCAGGAGAATTGGTATATGTAGGAGCTTCAAAAGAAGAATCAAGTTGGTGTAGTGGAATAATAGACACAACAAACTTTGAAATAGATATAACAGCAGTACCAGATATGGAAAGTATAAGTGGAAAAGTAACATTGAAAGGAGCATTAGTAGATAAAACCAAAATAGAATGGTACAAGGTATATATAAAGAAGGCGACAGATAGTGAATATGGAGCAACAGAACAGTACAAGAGTACAGAAAAAGAAAAGGAAATAAACTATAATATAAATGGTTTACAATCAGGCGTAGAATACGTAATAAAAGTAGAAGTAAAAATGGCAGATGAGACAGATGTAAGAAGTAAAGAAACAAAGAAAATTAGGACAATATCAGATAATATTCCGCCACAAAAACCAAGTATAGCAGTACCAAGTGAAATAAATCAGTATGATATAGAAGGTATAACAGTAACATTAAAAGATAATGAAGGTGGAAGTGGAATAAATGAGAATGAATGTAAATATATAGTAAATAAAGTAAGTACAGAATATGGAATAGAAAGTAGTATATGGAATACAGCAAGTAAAATAGAAAATATAGTAAATGGAAGTGCAAATATAGAATATACAGCAACATCAGATGGAGAATATTATGTACATGTATTAGCAGTAGATAATGTAGGAAATAAAATAGTAGGAAAATCAGAAAAAATAGTAGTAGATACAGAAGCACCAAATGTGGAAGGAATAGTAACAACATTAAGTCCAAATAGTTGGACAAATGAAAATGTAAAAGTAACACTAAGTAATATACCAAGTGATGCAGTAACAGTAGAGTATACTTTACCAAATAGCACAATATGGCAAACATATAATAGTAGTGTAGGAATAAATGTATCTGAAAATGGAGATGGAAATATACGAGTAAAGGATAAACTTGGAAATGAAGCAATAAAAACGTATACAGTAGATAAGATAGATAAAGATGTACCATCAAGTGCGACATTTACACCAAATACAATAAGTAATTTGAAGAACGTAGAAGTACAAATTAGTGCAGAAGATGCAACTTCAACAGGGACAAATAACAAAAGTGGCATAGCAAGTATAAAATATCAGTGGACAACAAGTAATGTAGAAATAGGAAAAGAAGATAGTAGTTGGAATATAGTAAGTACAGTATCAAATAATGGTAAACTGACACTAAATACAGTAACAGGAACAAGATATTTGCAAATACTAGTAATGGATAATGCAGGAAATAAAAAAGTATTTATAAGTGGAAATTACACATTAGATAATACAGCACCAGATGTAAGTGGAATAGTGTCATCATTAAATCCAAATGATTGGACAAATGGAAATGTAAAAGTAACACTAAGTAATATACCAAGTGATGCGACAACAATAGAGTATACACTACCAAATAGTACAACATGGCAAACATATAATAGTAGTACGGGAATAACTGTATCAGAAAATGGAGATGGAAATATACGAGTAAAAGATATAGCAGGAAATGAAGCAACAAAAACATATACAGTGGATAAGATAGATAAAGACATGCCAGCAAGTGTGACATTTACACCGAATATAGCAAGTAATGTAAAGAGTGTAGAAGTACAAGTTAGTGCAGAAGATGCAACTCCAACAGGAACAAATAACAAAAGTGGTGTAGGAAGTATAAAATATCAGTGGACGACAAGTAGTGTAGTATTAGGAAAAGAAGATAGTAGTTGGAATACAGCAAGTACAGTAACAAATAATGAAAAATTAACACTAAATGCAATAACAGGAACAAGGTATTTGCAATTACTAGTAACAGATAAAGCGGGAAATAAAAAAGTATTTGTAAGTGGAAGTTATATACTAGATAATACAGCACCAGATGTAAGTGGAATAGTATCATCATTAAATCCAAATGATTGGACAAATGGAAATGTCAAAGTAACACTAAGTAATATACCAAGTGATGCGACAACAATAGAGTATACGCTACCAAATAGTACAACATGGCAAACATATAATAGTAGTACAGGAATAACTGTATCAGAAAACGGAGATGGAAGTATACGAGTAAAGGATATAGCAGGAAATGAGGCAGTAAAAACATATACAATAAGCAAAATTGATAAAGAAGCCCCATCAACTGTAACATTTACTCCAAATGGAGATAATGAAATAAAAGGTACTAGTATAAAAGTACAAATTAATGCAGAAGATGCAAAATCAACAGGAACAAATGGAGAAAGTGGAATAGCAAGTATAAAATATCAATGGGACGGAGGCAATGATAAGGATGATAGTAGTTGGAATACAGCAAGTGAAGTATCAAATAATGAAACTATAGTAAAAAATGGAAATGCAAACTCTTTTTACACATTATATATATTAGTAATGGATAATGCAGGAAATAAAAGGGTATTTAGTGAAGAATATACAACTGGTAAGGGTGGACTTCTGGGGATGTAAATATATAGTAGGAGAAGCGGTAACGAAGATATATACAGTAAGCAAAATTGATAAAGAAGCACTATCAATTGAACATTTACTCTAAATGGAGATAATGAAATAAGATGGTATTTATTGAAGAATATACAACTGGTAACAAATAATGATATAAATATGAAACTGATAAAAAAGATTAAATATAGATCGTTTTTATCAGTTTATTTATATTGGATATAAATTTATAAAAAGTAAAATGAAATAGGTATTTTTTACATTCCGTAAATATAATAATTCAAGATATTTTTGTAAGTACAAGTATTGCAATTTTTTTGTTTTCTATGTAAAAAACTTTTTTATTAGTCAAATGGTATAGTTCTACATGGTGAACTACTTTTAAGCACAAATTTTGCTATTTTTTGTTTTATTAAAATTACCTTAAATTTGCATATTATACTTGCCAATATGTTGTTTTTAATGTATAATAAAAGCGGTAGATTGTATAAAAAGTAAAGAGGGATGAAATGGAACCATTAGCGTATAGAATGAAACCAACTAATTTAAGTGAATTTTATGGTCAAGAAGAAATAATTGGTGAAAATAAATTACTTTATCGTCTTATAAAAGCAGATAAACTTACCTCCGTAATTTTTTGGGGACCTCCTGGTTGTGGTAAGACATCACTTGCTAGAGTAATTGCAAATACTACAAAAAATAAATTTGAAGAACTAAATGCAACAACTTCAGGTGTTGCTGATATAAAAAGAATAGTTGAAAATGCTCAAAATATATTTACTAATCCGACAGGAAAAGTAATATTATTTATAGATGAAATACATAGATTTAATAAATTACAGCAAGATACACTCCTTCCGTATGTAGAAAAAGGAACTGTAATTTTAATAGGAGCAACAACAGAAAATCCATATTTCTCAGTGAATAAAGCATTAATATCAAGGTCAACTGTATTTAAATTTCAAGAATTAGAAGCGCAGGATATTGAAAATATACTAAAACATACAATAGAGGATAAACAAAATGGCTTAGGAAGTTACAACTTAGATATTTCAGTAGATACATTAGCTTTTTTAGCTAAGAGTTGTAATGGTGATGTAAGAACCGCATTAAATGCTTTGGAACTTGCAGTACTTACAACAAATATGAATAAAGATGGTAAAATAGTAATAGATATTGATATTATAAAAGATTGTATTCAACAAAAAAAATCAATATACGATAAATCTGATGACTCTCACTATGACGTAATTAGTGCATTTATAAAATCAATGAGAGGAAGTGATCCTGACGCAACACTTCATTATTTAGCAAGAATGTTAGAAGGCGGAGAGGATCCAATGTTTATAGCTAGAAGAATTGTTATACAATCCTCAGAAGATGTAGGACTTGCAAATCCAGAGGCTTTGCAAGTAGCAGTGGCAGCTATGAATGCTGTACATCAGATAGGAATGCCTGAGGCAAAGTTAGTTCTTGCACATGCTGCACTAACAGTTGCATTAAGTCCAAAGTCAAATACAGTATATAGAGGAATAAATGCCGCAATTGATGATGTAAGAAATATTGATATAGGTGTAGTACCTATTCATCTTAGAAATGCTGCTACCCAAGGTATGGAACAGTTTGGATATGGAGTAGAATATAAATATCCACATGATTATGAAAATTCAATTGTTGCTCAACAATATTTACCAGATAAATTAAAGGTGAAAAAATATTTTGAACCAAGAAAATGGGAGAAATACTAATGAGAAAAAAGGAAAAATTTAAGGTAGGTAATGTAAAAAAAAGTATAATTGATAAAGAAATATTACGAGAGAAAAAGATGTCAGATGGTATTGACATATTAAATAAATATAGGGAAAAAAGTGAAAAAGAGCGTTCTGAAAGAATTGGTAAAACTTTAAATGAAGTAATAGAAGAAAGGAAAATGCTTGCAGGAGAAGAGGAGCAAAATAAATTTTCTAAAAAGGCAAAAACATACTTTATTGCTATATTTACTGTAATACTTATTTGTATAGTGTATACTTTTTTTGAATATGGTCCTATACTTGGGGTGAGTTTAGTATCAGATGATAGTGTAAATGAGGAGCAAAAGATTGAGTTTGTATCATCTGATAATGATATATACACAGAATATAATAAAGAATTACTAATATATTCTAATCAAACAGTTACGACGTATAATAGTAGTGCACAAAAGACTTGGGAGTATGAAATATCTGATAAATTCATTCCACAAATTTATACAAATGGAAGATTTATGGTGATCTGTAATAATACTAATGGAATAATATATTTATTTGAAAATAAAGAACAGATACTTACAAATAAAATAGATGGTACAATACAAAAAATATATTTAGATAGTAAAGGAAATATGGCAGTAGAATATTCTAGCACTGGATATAAAAAAATTGTTGGAGTGTATACAAAAAATGGAAAAAATTTGTATAATGCGTATTTATCATCTAATGCTTTAGTAGGTGTAAAATTAATAAATAACGCCTCAAAAATGATAATACTTCAGTCTAACTCATCATCATTTAAAATTGGCGTTGATGTGCTTTTAATAGATAGTACAGAGCAAAATGTACAAACTAAAGAAATTTTAAAATTAGATGATAGTTATGTATTTGATATAGCAGTTCAGGGACAAAATATCATATTAGTACTAGATAGTGGAATAATAAAATTAAATATGGTAACTAAAGATAAAAAAGAAATAAAAAACTTTGATACTTCACAAGTTATGTTTATAGCACTAGAAGATAATCACTATACATATATAGAGAAAAGTTTAGATTCATATATAATTCAGACAAATAGATTTGATAATAGTATAGTGGGAAATTATGATATAGGTAATTGTCCCAATATGATGAAGAGTAGTAAAATGTTAAGTTATTTGGTATATCAAGATAACTTGCAAATAATTAATGAGTGGGGTTTAGAAGTAAAAAAAATTTCTATTAGTTCAACACCAAAAAATATTGTAATTTTTGGAAATCAAAAAAGTATAGCTTTAATTTATACTAATAAAGTATATATTGTAAATATTTAGGAGGTAAAATAATGGTATTTGATATAATTATATTAGCTTTGCTAGTATCAGGTGCATTTTTTGGATATAAAAAAGGTTTAGTTGGTATACTAGTAAGTTTGATTGGATTAATTTTGTCAATAGTGTTAGGTTTTATTTTACAAACACCAGTATCAAACTTTATTTATTCGAGTACTGGATTTGGTGATATGATATCAGATAATATATCACAAGGTATGACACAAGCTTACAAAAATAAAATTGAAGGTAAAAGTGAAGATTATGGCATATATGATAGCTTCTTAAAAAGCATAGTAAATGAAGAACAAATAGATGAAGTAGCTAATAATGCAACATTATTTATAATAAAGGGATTAAGTTTTGTAATAGTGTTTATAGTAGTATTATTAATATGTTATATTTTATCTATGGTATTAGGATTGGTATTTAGTTTTCCAATACTTAGTACAGTTAATAAATTTGGAGGTCTTGGCATAGGGCTTGCAAAAAGCTTACTAAAAATTTGGGTTTTCCTTGCCATACTTTCATTTATTATACCAGTTGTAAATAATCAAAAACTTAATAATTACATAGATAATAGTAGTATAACTAAATTATTGTATGAAAATAATTTAATAGTATCATTAATTGATTCTAGTTTAAAAAATAGTAAATAATGTAGTGATAAATGAGGAGATATATATGAAGAAAAATAAAAAGAAGAAAAAAAAGAGTATAATATCAAGATTATCTAAACTATTGGTAGTATTTATAGTTATAGGTGTTATTGCATGGGTAGGATTATTTGCACTAAATTATACAATAGGTGATGATTATTTAGCTGCACTTACATCTAATATTACAGGTGATGAAGTAACATCTACCAAAAAGAAAACAATGATAAATGCACTTGTTTGTGGTATTAATGATAATTTGACTGATACAATCATATTTGTTAGATATAATGTTCAAAATGGAAAAGTTGCAACTATGTCAATTCCTAGAGATACATATGTTAAAAATGAATATTGTATAGGACATAAAATAAATTCAATATATAGAGGAAAAAATTCAATTCCATTAGTAGAGCAGGTAGAAGAATTGTTGGGGGTTAATATAGATTATTATTTATTTTTTGACAGAGATATGTTAATTGGTATGGTAGATGAGATTGGTGGAGTTGAAGTAGATGTTCCGATTAGAATGAAATATGATGATCCAACCCAAAATTTACATATTGACCTAAAAAAGGGAAAGCAAGTTTTAAATGGAAAACAGGCAGAACAATTTGTACGTTTTAGAAAAAATAATGATGGAACTGGTTATGCAATGGGAGATTTACAAAGGACACAAACTCAACAAGAATTTATAAAAAGTTTTGTATCAACAACACTTTCATTAAAAAATATAACAAAAATAAAATCATTAATAGACATAGCATTAGCTAATACAGATACTAATGTAACAGCTAGAGAGGCATTAAAGTATGCAACAGATATAGGGAAACTAGATATAAGTGGAATGTATACTTGTACTGCTGAGGGAGAGGCTGATTATATAGATGGTTTATCATACTTTATTTTAGATAAAGAAGAAACTAGAAATGTTATAAATACTAAATTTTTACTTACAGAAGATGCTAATGATGCAGTTAACGAAATTAATGAGTAATAAAAAAAATATATATTTAAATATTATATGGAAAATGAAAAAAGAAATATCAGTGATATTCCTTTTTTCATATATAATATTACAATTAGATAAAATAATGTAATTAATCTAATTTTATATTTCTAATCTTTTTTAATTCATTATTTTTACGTTTTTTACGTTTCTTTTTACTAAAATTATTATTTATAAAATCGTAGTTATTATTTCCTGTATATTTACTTTTTTTCTTTTTTAGTTTTTGGTTAGTTGATATGTATGTAATTATAAGTATAAAGAGTAGTATTCCAAGTGAAATCATACATATTTTAAAGTACATCATCTCAGTCCTAGCTTTTTTGTCTACATATTCAGATACATTTTTACAATATAAATCATAGGTTTTTGAAAAATTAGTAGAACTACCATCTGCAACAAATGTTATACTTCCAACTTTATCACCAACAGCTATATTGCTTCCAATTAAATTATACTTAATATCAGTAGTATATGTAATTTTCGTATTACTATCATTAATTAAAGCATTTAGCGAACTGTCAAGTCCAATATCAACTGTCTTTAAGTTAGTTTTATCAATAAAAGAGATTTTAAAATCATTGTTATTAATTAACTCTACATTTTTAAAATTATCAAATGAGTAGTTAAAAAGTGTAATAGAGTCTAAAAATCTTGCTTGTAAATGAGATATGCCATTAACAGTTAAATTTTGTGACCCATCATATGAAGCTATTATGACTAATTTATCATCTTTTTTTGCATATCCAATAAATGTACCACGTGCCTCTTCTGTATAACCAGTTTTGCCACCAAGACAATATTCATAATACATACTTTTGTAATTTGGATCTAATAATCGATTTGTATTTATAAGTTTTCTTGCTTCGCTTTTGTTAGTGGCAGGTATTTCAACAGATTTAGTTTCAATAAATTCTCTAAATGTTTTGTTTTGCATACAATATTGCATAAGTTTTGCCATATCATATGGTGTGGTATAGTGATTGTCATCATGAAATCCATGTGCATTAGTAAAATGAGTATCTTTACACCCAATTTCTGCTAGTTTTTTGTTCATGAGTTCTACGAAACTACTCATATTAGAGCTTACGGCCTCAGCAAGTACATTAGCTGCATCATTTCCAGATGGTAACATTAAACCATATAACAGGTTTCGTATAGATAATACCTCTTCAACTTTTGCATCCATTATAGAACTACCAATGGGTGTCGATAAAATTGCATTCCTTGAACATACAACAGAGTCATCTAGATTTAAATTTTCAATTACAAGTATAGCTGTAAGAATTTTAGTTGTGCTAGCAGGATATACTTTTTCATATCCATTTTTTTCAAAAAGCACATTTCCACTTTCAAAATCCATTACTAAGTTTGCATTTGAATAAAGAGTGAGTTCTTCTGGATTATTAGATGTAGCAAATATGTCACAAAAAATCGAAAAATACATCATAATTATAGATGTAAATACAATTTTAATATATATTTTTTTTATATTAATTTCATTATTCATATATTTTCCCCCATAAATAAATCAACATAATTATACAATAAATAAAATAAAAAATAAATAGAAAGGATAAAATAAAATGGAAAAGTTAAAAAAATTTGTAGTTGAATACAAGATATATATATTCTGTATAATAATATTAATATTTGCAGTAATTTATGTATTAATACAACATTTTGATAGAAAAAATACATTAAAAGTTAATTCAAATGAAATAAATTCAAATGATGAAAAAATTGCAGTATATATTACAGGTGAAGTTATAAACCCTGGAGTATATTATATTGACAATAATTCTCGTTTGTATAATGCAATTGATATAGCAGGGGGGACAACAGAATTTGCAGATATTAGTAAACTTAATTTAGCACAAAAGTTAAATGACTCAGAAAAAATAGTAGTACCAAGAATAGTTGAAAAAGATGAAACTTTAGATGAGAATGTAGTTTTAAATGATGAGAATGAAATAGGAAGTTTTAGTGATGATAGTTATGATAATGGAAAAATAAATATAAATAGTGCAGGAATAAATGAGTTACAAAGTATAACTGGGATAGGAGCATCAACTGCAAAAAAAATAATTGAGTATAGAAATAAAAACAAATTTGAAACAATAGAAGATATAATGAATGTACCAGGAATAGGGGAGGGAAAATTTGAGAATATGAAAGATGAGATATGTGTTAAATGATATGTTATATCAAGTGTTTTTTCACATATAATTTAGTGGGGATAATATGAGATACTATATGTATATAGATAAAGAGTTTTTAAAAAATTTAGTTGCAATATCAGGAGAACTAGATTTTGATATTCAGTATGTAGAATATTCAGTTGAAAATAGCTGTAGTAATAGAAATGATATATCAGTTAGACCATATGCTGAAAAGTTATGTGACAGTAATAAAGAGGCCAGAAATTCTAATATGAAGGGGAGGGATAGATCATGTAGAAATAGCGATTGTAATAAAGAAAGTATAGGAGTTTTTTATGATAAAAGTAAGTCGTGTAATACAAGTATTCAAAGAAGGTATATAAATATAGAAGATGTAAGTGATATGAAAAACATTAGATTTTACCATAATTTACTAGAAGGAATAAGAGGAAATAGCAGAGATGCTAATACATCTATATGTGAAGAATATGGATACATAAATATACTGGAGAATAGTAGAGCTGCTGATGAATTTGGAAATGAGTGTAAAATCTGTCAGATAAATGATACATATGTATGGTATGATGAAACAAAAGTCGCTGGCAATATAAAGTTTATAAGTAACATTACATCTAAGGTGAATTTTATAGGTTATAAATTAAATGAAGATGAGAGTAGAGGAAAAAGAATAGCTAAAGCAATTGCAATATTTATAGAGTAGAAAATATTAGTAAATTGTAGTATAAAATGTAGAGAACTGGAGATTATTAAAAATATCTTTTTAAAATTAATTTTTTGATATATATAATAAGTGTTTATCATAAGTTTAATACTTTTATGATAAAAATACGTTTAATATTAAATTAATATATTTAGATTTAATATTAAAAAATGTTACTAAAGAAGATGGAAAAAATAATTAATAATAATTTTTTATTATAATAAAAATAGTTTATACTTATTTATGCTATGGAAGATTTTGCAATATTTATATCAATTAAATTTTAATAAATAGAAATTTATGAAAAAATTTGCATAATTATTGATATCTTAATTTATCATATAAGTAGCTATAAATTAAAAACTAATAACTAACTAATTTTGCAAATGAAATTTAGTTAGTTATTTTTTCGTATTTAGTAAAAATAGTTTATTACTTATTTTTGCATTTACATATTAAAAATGTACATAAAATAAATTACAATAAAAGTATGTTTTTTTATTTTTTACACTTCAAAAATGTTATACTTTTCAAATCCCTCAAATATTATTACAAATTTTTTTAAATTCTCTCTTTTTTCTAACCTTTTATCTTTGATGTATCTTTTCATTTGCTCTATTCCATCTAACTTTAATTTATCAAAATTAATACCTTTAGATTTATCTTTACTAAAATATTTTAATTCAATTATAGCCTCATATTTAGAATTGCTTGATACAGATTTTTCAATAAATATATCAGCAAATCCTTGAAGTGCTGGAAACTCACCATATACATAATATTGATTACTTAGACTAAAGAATAGAGAATATACATATTTTAAAGTTTTTTCACTAAATTTTCTTTATCTCTTACACTTTGATGAGAAAGAAAACTAACTATAACTTTAGTCATTTCTTTTATACTACCATTTTCACCAAATTGTACTAATCCATTAGTAATATCTTCTGTATTTAAGTTATATTCCTTATTGGTAGCAATTATTTTTTGAAAATAACTTGCATATAATATTTCTGAAATATAATTGGGAATACAAAATGTAGTAATAATACTTATATCTTTTATAGTTATATATCCCTGATAATATAGTAAAGATAAAAAACTATCTTCATTAAATATATTATCATTTAATTCAAATTGTCTAACAATATTACCGTCAACTTGATTAGTAGTTATAAGTTCCATTAGTTTTTCATAATTTTTTTTAGGATTTATCAAATTTACAAAACTTTCTATTTTATTACCAGTAGTTGCTAAGTTACTATCAACTAAGTCACGTGGTGCTTTACCATAATTTACATAATTTCTTAAATAGTACATTACTAGTGTTGTGTTAAACATGTGTGCCTCATTTTCATAACTAAATCTATAACCATCATAATTTTTCTTTAATTCATCATATACATGATTTTTTAAGTTAGCTTTTTTGATTAACTCTTTTACTTCATCTTCAGTAAAACCACACATTGCAGTAAAGTCAGCTTCTAATGATATATTAGTAGCTATATTAAATCCTGATGTTAGACTATCAAGAGTTAGGGGAGCTACTCCTGTTGCAAAAAATCTATCTATTATACTGTCAGTTTCGGAAAACTCTTTATTACTTCATAAAAAGCTCTAACAAAGCCCCCTTGACCTAAAGCTTTCAAAAAACCTGAAACATTTCCTTCTAGCATACCATTTGTAAAGTGATCATATTCATCTATTATTACATATATTTTATTTTCTAATTTCAGACCCCTAAATTTTGATAATAAATCTAGTAAAGTTAAGGAAGCTTCGCCTTTATTTGTCAAGTTTATATTTAAATTATATTTTGTTACAAATTCTCTACATGAAGCATATACTTTTTCATTAAAACTAAACTCAATTTCTTTTTCAGTCTTTGTACTACTAACATTCATGCCAGAAAAATTAAAATTTAATATATAATAACTATTTTTTTGTCAGTAGGATTATCATATATGTATAATCCTTTAAATAGCTTTTCAAATTTATCTTTTTTATTTATATCATAGTAACATATAAGTGTACTTGTAAATAGACTTTTTCCAAATCTACGTGGGCGAACATATATTGTATTTATATAATTTTCTAATTTTTCTATAAACATTGTTTTATCAATATAGATATAATTTTCATTTCTTAATACTGCAAAATCAGATTTACCATATGGTATTTTTATTTTCCCCAAATTTATCACTCCTTACTCTATAACTATATCATACAAATATGCAAAATTCAATTATTTGTGAAAATATTTGAGAATAATTATATAAACTTTTTACTAGGGTTAATTAATATAAAAAATAGATTTTTAGAAGTTGTATATTATTAATAAAGAGTATATAAAATTATTTTTATATGTAATTTTACTAATTAATTTTTTGTATATTCATATAGATATATGTAAAAAAATAATTTTGTTATTGATTTCTTGTGGTATTTGGTGTATAATCTTTTTTGATTAGGGGGAACAAGTATGGAAAAATACAAGTTAAGAGAGTACATTGAACAATTGCAAGAAAATAATCAAATAGAAGAAATTATAGATTGTGACGAAATTTTAGATAAACAAGTCAATTTTTTAACATATAATTCAAGAGATGTAGAGGACAACACACTTTTTGTATGTAAAGGGTTCGGGGATAATTTTAAAGAAGAATATTTAAAAGATGCAATAAATTATGGAGCATTTGTATATGTTAGTGAGAAAAAATATGATATTAATATGCCATGTATAATTGTAAAAAATGCATTTG
Source organism: uncultured Clostridium sp. (assembly GCA_948470565.1). Classification (GTDB taxonomy): domain Bacteria; phylum Bacillota; class Clostridia; order TANB77; family CAG-465; genus CAG-465. The sequence continues at coordinate 7,946 of CAOKPF010000020.1, read as the reverse complement.
TATCATTAAGTATTCTTAGTAGCAAATATTATTCAAAACCTCAAGAAAAGCTAAATGTAATTGGAATTACAGGTACAAAAGGAAAATCAACTACAACATATTATATAAAATATATATTAGATGAATACGCAAGAGCTTTGAATAATAAAGATACTGCGGTAATTTCGTCTATTGATACATATGATGGAGTTGAAAATTTTGAATCACATCTTACGACCCCAGAATCTCTTGATATGTATAGGCATTTGTATAATGCAGTAAACAGTGATATAAAAAGTATTGTAATGGAAGTTTCATCACAAGCATTAAAAATTGGTAGAGTATATAGCCTAGACTTAGATATAGCAGTGTTTATGAATATATCTGAAGATCATATAAGCAGTATTGAACATCCTGACTTTGAAGACTACTTTAAGTCAAAACTTAAAATATTTGACAGAACTAAAATTGCATGCATAAATTTAGATACAGATAGAGTAGATGAAGTGCTAGAAAATGCAAGAAAGAGTGAAAGTGTTGTAACCTTTTCAACTAAGAATACTAATGCCAATGTATATGGATATGATATAAGAAAAGATGGTTATGATACAGTATTTAAAGTGAAAACTAAAATGTTTGATAGAGAATTTAGACTTACTATGCCAGGACTATTTAATGTAGAAAATGCACTTGCTGCAATTTCTGCAGCAATTTCCTTAAATATACCTGAACAGTATATTTATGAAGGATTAGTAAAAGCCAGATCAAGTGGAAGAATGGAGATTTATCGCTCAAAAGATGAAAAGATAATAGCAATAGTTGATTATGCACATAATAAACTTTCATTTGAAAAGCTTTTTGAGTCTACAAAGAGTGAATATAACGATAGAAAAATTACTATAATATTTGGCTGTCCAGGAAAAAAAGCATATATAAGGAGACGAGATTTAGGAACTGTTGCAGGAAAATATGCAGATAAAATATTTTTAGTAGCAGAAGATCCAGGATATGAACCAGTAGAAGACATTAGTAGAGATATAGCAAAGTATGTAAGCGAGTATAATCAAAATTATGAGATGATTGAAGATAGAGGAGAGGCAATAAAAAAAGCAATAGATGAGGCAAGAGAAAATAACAATAAAACTGTCATACTTATAACTGGAAAAGGTAATGAAACAAGACAAAAATATGGTTCAGAATATTTGCCATGTAAAAGTGATGTTGAATATACAAAGTTATATTTAGATGAATATGATAAGGAGATGCAAAAATAATATGAAATATGATGAAGATATGATACATTCAGGAATAGCAACTTTTGTAGCTAGTGATTATGTAACTTTAGATGAAATTGGAGCATATGATGTATCAGTTGTAGGAATACCATTAGAAATGGGACTTACGTATAGAGGAGGGGCTGCAGAGGCACCAAGAAAAATAAGGGAATGTTCTATGTGGAAGAAAATAGATGGAATGGAATGTTATGACTATGATAATAGAAAATATGTAAAAACTAATGATTTAAAAATATGTGATTTGGGCGATATAAATATATGGCATGGTGATATGGAAAAAACCCAACAAGCTATTAAGGAAACAGTAAGTAAAATTAGAGCTAAGAATTTTCCAGTAATTCTTGGTGGAGATCACTCAATAACATATGGTTCGTTTATAGGGGTAAAAGAAGGTGGAAAGTATGATAAAGTAGGACTTATACAATTTGATGCACATAATGATACTGAGCCTGATACACCATATTTTTCTAGAATTAATCATAGTAATCAATTTACTAATTTGATAAAAGAAGGATATTTAGACGGTAAGGATATGCTTACTATTGGACTTAGAGGTCTTTGTAATAGGGTATGGAATGATTTTGCAGAAGAGCATGGAATAACAATAATTACGGCTAATGAATTTAATAGTATGACATCTGATAAAATGATACAAATTATAACTGAAAAATTTGCAGATTATGATGCAGTATATGTAACTTTTGATATGGATGCATTAGAGGCAGCATATAGTGAGGGAACAGGTACTCCTAAATACAATGGTATAAATGGTATGAAGGCATTAGAAACAATAAGGGGACTAAAAAATATAAATGTTAAGGCATTTGATTTAGTTGAACTTAGTCCATCACATGATACTACTGGCATTACAGCATTTATGGCTTGGGAAGTGTTGTATAACTTTTTAGCAGTAGGATTTAATAAAAATTAGGAAAATATGTTAAAACTCTTGTTTTTTTTGTAACATTATGTTAAAATGTATTAGTAAGATTGAACAGCAATATAGGAAGGTGAAAGAAATGAAAACAGAAATACAACCAAAATATGGTAAAGCAGTAATAAAATGTGTTTGCGGAAATGTAATTGAAACAGGTTCTGTAAAAGAAGAAATGAAAGTAGATACTTGTAGTAAGTGTCATCCATTCTTTACAGGTCAAAAGCAAGCTATGTCTAATCAAGGTAGAGCTGCTAAATTTACTGAAAAATATTTGAACAATAAAAAGTAAAACGGAGTGCTTTAAGCACTCTTTTTTCATAGTGGAGGGGAAAATGAAAGAGAAAATAATAAAAGATGTGGGAGGAATGGCACTATTTGATGGCTTAATGTTAAGGTCTAAGTTAAGAGAAGTAATAGCAGAAAGGGATAGTAAGGGTAGTATATCTTTAGAAATAAATAATTATGAAGAAGAGGAGAAAAAATTTTATATAAGTGATCTACCTATAATTCGTGGTATGCTTAGTATATTTAATACAATAGAACAATCTATACCTTACCTTATAAATTCTGTTGAAAATGAGTTAAATTCAGATAATACAAATAAAGATGATAAAATTAATTTTACTAAAACTGAAGCTATTGCAACTATTTGTTTTATTATAAGTATGGCTATAATTTTTTTAATATTAGTTCCTAATATAATAGGATTTGTTATTAATAAAAATATTGCTAATATAATTGAATGTATAATTGAGTTTAGTGTATTTGCTATATACCTATTAATATTAAAAAGTAATGAGTCTTTGGGCACTTTGTATAAGTATCATGGAGCAGAACATAAGGTAGTTAATGCTTATGAAAAGTATGGAAAAGATAATATAACAATAGATAATGTAAAAAAATCATCTAGATTTCATGTAAGATGTGGTGGGAATTTTATAATATATTTTGTTGTTTGTATGTTACTTACTACATTATTTATTCCCACAGAAAATATAATTTATAAATCTTTAATACAGATAGGATTGGTAATTCCTTTAATTGGTGTATCTTTTGAAATTTTAATGGTGTTTAGTAAATTACCATTTCCACTAAAATATATCGCATATCCTGCAATGCTTATACAATTTATAACTACTAAAGAACCATCAGATGATATGATAGAACTTGCAATATGTGCAATAAAGCCATGTATTAATAAAAATATAGATACAAATCTTGTGGAGTATATAGATAATTATAAGAAAGATGTTTTGATAAAAAACAATATCGAGTTTGACATTGATGATATATATAGATTAGTGGCTTTTATTAAAAAGTGCACTTTAAATACAGTTATAATTGATAAAGATAAAATTGTTTTAAATTATGTACAAAAAGTAAAACTTGATGAGTTATTAAATAAATACTATATACAAAAAATCCCACTTCAATATATAACGCATGTACAAGCTTTTTATAATGAAGAGTATGCAGTATCAGAAAATGTGCTAATTCCACGTTCTGACACGGAAATATTAGTAGAGAAGGTAATAGAATATGTAGAAAAATATCAACTTAAAGATATGATTGATATGTGTACTGGTAGTGGCTGTATAGGAATATCTTGTGCTAAAAATTCTAATATAGAAAAAGTACTTATGGTAGACATTTCTGACTGTGCAATTGTAATTGCTAATAAAAATATTGATAAAAACGATGCAAGAGATAAATGTATAGTTGCAAAGTCGAATTTATTTGAAGCTCTAGAAAGAGATAGAAAATTTGATATAATAGTGTCAAATCCACCATATATAAAAACTGGAGATATAAGCACGCTAGATGAATATGTGAAAAAAGAGCCAATCATAGCTTTAGATGGAGGAAATGATGGTATGGAATTTTATAAAAAAATTGTAGAAAATTCTGTAAATTACATAAATGATGGAGGCTTTTTGATGCTCGAAATTGGTTATGATGAGCTAGATGATGTAACTAAAATTATTAGTAAGTATAATGAATATGAGGTAATAGAGAGTGTAAAGGATTATGGTGGTAAAGATAGGGTGATAATATGTCGTTTTCATCAGATATAAAAACTGAGATATTAAAGGAGGATATGACAAAGAAATGCTGTATTTTATCAGAAGAATTTGGGGAGAATTTGACACAAGTTCGTTTAAAAAGTCAGTTAGAAGAAAAGTTTAAACGATGTCTTGATATTTCTAACTTGGAAGAATGTTGTATAAGAGCTGTATTAAAGGGAGCTTTTCTTGGTGGAGGATATATTACATCACCAGAATCAGATTATAATTTAGAGCTTACTACAAAGAATAAAGCTTGTGCTGAATATTTGTATAAGCTTTTGGCATTACTTGAGTTTACTCCTAAAATTATTAAAAAGGAAAAATTAGGTTTATATTCAACATATATTAAAGAAGCGGAGCAGATATGTAATTTTCTAAGAATAATTGAAGCAAATGTTGCAGTTATGAAATTTGAACAAGTTAGAGTAGAAAAGGAAATAAAAAATAACATAAATAGAACACTAAATTGTGAAACTGCAAATCTTACTAAGACAATAACTTCAGCAGTGAGACAACTTGATGCCATAGATAAGATAAGAAAATCGGGATTATATGAAAAATTAGATGATAAGAGTAAAGAGGCAATTTTATTAAGGGAAAAGTTTAAATATGAGAGTTTAAACTTTATAGCAAGTAGTGCTGATAATGTAAGTAATATTAGTCGTTCAGGACTCAAACATCGACTTGATAAAATAATAAAGATAGCAGATGAAATAAAAAATGAAATGTAAAAAAGTAATATTATTGTATATTATAATAAAAAAAGTCATTGAAAATACGTATGTAAATTCAATGATTTTTTAAAGTCCCTTTTTATATTTATATTAAATTATTTTTTTGTATATTATCTCTTTTATTTATGGAACGTCCCTTACTCAATTTATTCAGTGATGGTAAGTTTCACTATTTTGAATTTTAAAAGCTCTAAATATTTGTTCTAGTAAAAATACTCTAATTAATTGGTGAGGAAATGTAAGCTTTGAAAAACATATTGTTTCATCACAAAACTTAAGTAATTCTTGTGTCATTCCAAGACTTCCACCTATTAAAAAGGTTATATGAGAACATTTATATGTACTAATTTCTTGTAATCTATTTGAAAGTTCTATTGAATTATATTCTTTTCCGTTAAGATCAAGAGCGATTATATATGACTTACCAATCTTATTTATCTTTTCAATTATTCTATCTGATTCAATCTCTTTTATATTTTCTTCAATTGCTTCTGATGAACAATTGGTTAGTTTTTCGTCATTTAATTCTATAATATCTAACTTGCAATATTTTGATAATCTCTTACAATATTCATTTATTAAATCTTGCATGGATTTTTCCTTAACTTTTCCAATACATATTATTTTTATATTTAACATATTTTTATAACCTCTGTAGAAAGTTCTTTTGACGCAACAGATATATTCACATCATCTTGCGATATTCCTCTTAATTTTAAATTTGAATACATTGTATCTAATGCAATATCGGGTGTATTGTTATTTTCACTTAAATGTGCAAGTAAAAAGTTATTTCTACCCAGTGTAGTATATAATTTTTCTATCAAAAAAAATGTATCGTCATTAGATAAGTGACCAAGATTTGATTTAATACGTCTCTTTAAATTATATGGATACTTTCCAAAATCTAGTAAAGTATGATCATAGTTTGATTCAATTACTGCAAAATCAGAAACTTTTAAGTAATCATATACTTCATCAGATACATAACCTAAATCAGTAGCATAGCTTATTGTATTATTTCCTGATGAAATGTTATATGCACATGGCATTAGTGCATCGTGTGAAGTTTCAAAAGGGGTAATTTCGGTACTTTTTATTTTAAATGGTTGTCCATAATATGTTTTAACAATATCTGCTGATATATTTTTTTCATCTAGTAAATCTTTTATGTAATCAGCAGTTTTTCCACATGCATATATTGGAATATCATTTTTTCTACAAAGTAAGGGTAATCCTTTTATATGATCACTATGTTCATGAGTAATTAATACAGCATCTAGTTTTGATATGTCTACATTAATATCATTTAATCCCTTTGTAATAGATTTGTAACATACACCTGTATCGACTAAGATATTTGCATCATCTGTATTAATATAGAACATATTGCCAGAACTAGAACTATAAAGTGGATATACGTTAATCATACTTATCACCTTCATTATCATCGTTAATATAGCATATATCTGCACCTAAATTTTTAAATTTTTCTACTATATTTTCATAACCACGTAAAATATGATAAATATTATATATTTCGGTTGTACCATCTGCAATTATTCCTGCAATTATCATAGCAGCTCCAGCTCTTAAGTCATGTGCTTTTACAGGTGCACTGTATAGTTTTTCAACTCCTTTGACTATTGCCGTAGAACCATGAGCTGATATATCAGTTCCCATTTTTGCAAGTTCATCTGTATATTGAAATCTTGATTCCCAAATACTTTCAACTATAATTCCTGTTCCATTACATATAGAGAGTAAAACACACATTTGTGGTTGCATATCTGTTGGAAATCCTGGGTATGGCATTGTTTTTATACTAAAGGCACTTGGCTTAGTATCCATTTTTACATGTATACTTGATTCAAATTCTTCAACAAAAACTCCAGCCTCTCTAAGTTTTGCTGTAATTGGTTCCATGTGTTTTGGAATACAATTATTTATAATTACATCGCCCTTTGAAGCAGCAGCTGCTACCATAAAACTACCTGCCTCAATTTGATCTGGAATAATAGAGTAACTAGATACTTGATGTAATTCCTTTACACCCGTAATTTTAATAGTATCGGTACCTGCTCCCTTTATCTTTGCACCCATAGAATTTAGGAAGTTTGCTAGATCTACAATATGTGGTTCTTTTGCAACATTTTCAAGTATGGTAAGTCCATCAGCAAGAGTTGCTGCAAGTATTGCATTCATTGTGGAGCCAACACTTATTACATCAAAAAATATGTTATTTCCTTTTAATTTATTTTCTCTTGTTACATGAATATTGCCACTTTTTACTTCAACACTGGCTCCTAATTTTTCGAAAGCTTTTATGTGTTGGTCTATTGGTCTTGCACCTAAATTACATCCACCTGGTAGACTTATTTGAACATCATTAAATCTTCCTATTAATGAGCCTATTAGATAGTATGATGCCCTGAACTTACTTGTAAGTTCATATGATGCAATAGCACATGAAATGTTCTCATTATCAATAATTACCTCATTTTTTGAAATGTACGTAATTTTTGAACCAAGGGATTCTAAAATTTTGTAATACTCTCGTATATCACTAATGTCAGGTACATTTTCTAGGTGACATTTCCCTTTTACTAGAAGTGTTGCAGGAAGTATTGCTACTGCAGCGTTTTTTGCACCGCTTATGGTTACTTCACCTTTTAATTTACAAGGCCCTTTTACTACAAACTTTTCCATACATATACCTCCTATCATATTAAATAATATTAGTATTTAATATGCTAAATTATTAATTTTTATGTAGCACAATAGAAAGTATAACATAATTTATGCAAAATTACAATAATTTCGACAATATTTTATATAATAGATATGTGGTTAAAATAGTAGTAAAAAGTGGGCATTCATGTTCCATAAATAAATGTTACAATTTTTATGTAAAGTTTTTTACTTAGTAATAAAA
>CAOKPF010000019.1 GCA_948470565.1 uncultured Clostridium sp. | reverse complement strand
AATTGTGTACTTTTACTTTCCACTTTTTCTGTACTTTTATTTTATCATAAACAAATATGTATATATAAAAAAATAATAAGTGTAAAAATGTCGAAAATTGCGATGGAAAGTTAGAAAAAATTATTTACAAATGAACAAAAGTTTGATATAATTTATGTATGAAAAAAATAGTGATATAGTAGTTTGAAAGAAATAAGAAACTTTATGGCTACGTATGTCTTTGAGTGAAGCGAGGAAGGAATGAATTTTAATATGGATAATTTTGATACTTTAGAAAAATTAATTTATTATTTAAAACAAGCTAATTGTTATGGGAAATATAATTATTGTTTTACTGCTCAAAAGAAAGAAAATGTTAATCTAGCATTAATGGGAATTTTTGGTGGTGCGATAGGAGGTGCTATTGCTCATAAATTAAATGATGAAAAAGTTATAGGATATATTTTAAACAAAAATGAAAAAGGAATAGCAATTTTACCAATTATTGGTGATATTAAGAATCCAATTGTAGATATAGAAAATTTGTTATTTAAAAAAAATGAGGATATAGAGAAGGTAGTTATTAAGAAAGACGGATTTAGTTTTAAAATTATTAAAATAGTTTTGAATGATAAGGAAGAATTTAGCTTTAGAATGGCTAATAAAATTAAAAATTGTGATTATCACGAGGTAAATCTAAATAAATTTATTGAAATGTATAAATAGGCAATTGATAAATTAAAATTTATAGGGAAGATTATGTAATTGTAAAAAAGATAAAGTAGGTAAAGGTTTTGAATTATTATATGATAATCTATCATATAGAAGAGAATTTATTAGAACTATTTGGCTTGTTCCAATAGTCATTTTAGTTGGACTCGTTATTACTTATTCAGTCTAACAGTTTCTCTATTTTATTGAACAGTATTTATAATAAATGCAATAAATCAGCTAAAATGTAATTATACAATGTGGAAAAAATAATTTAAAAAATAAATTATTAATTTAAAAAGGGGAGAAATAATTATGTATGTATTTATAAAAGTTTTTGTAATATCTGTATGTGTATGTGGCGCTGCGTATATAATTTGCATGAATACTAAATATAAAAATGATAATTCATCTTCAAAAGAGGATATAATAAATTACTTTAAAGAACAACAAGCGACCTCAGTGGAAAAAGGAATTAAGACGAAAGATTTACCAATTTTTATTGCTAAAAGCTCATATCTACTAATGATGGTAAAAGATAAAACTCTTATTTTTAAAAAAGGAAAATACTATTTGAATTCAAATAGATAAATTATAATTGAAAGAGTGATGAAATATGGAGCTTATTTTTGAATTGATAGTAGAATTAATTTTGGAAGGTAGCATTGAAACAAGTAAAAGAGAAAAATATCTAAATGCATATGATACTCATTATAGTTTTTACTGTATATTCTTTATTACTGTTATTGTATTAATATTATTTTTGTGATCTTTAATACTAAAAGAAATATTAATAGTAGGGATATTTATAATTTTTATTGGATTGTTTATATTAGTAATGAGTATTACAAAATTAAAAAAAGTATATTCAATTAGAGTAGTTTAAAGTAAAACCTCTCTTTTACATATTGTAAGAAATTATTAATATGATAAATATTACTAAGGTAGAATAGTAATATCTAGATAAATTATAGATATTTAACCATTAGTTGATATGAAAAAAACACTTAACCTAGTCCTTATTCTGCCATTCTTTATAAGTGTGAAGAGGTAGAAGTTAATATACCTTATGAATATAAAGATAAAAATTTATCAATGAACGTATAATGTAGAGATTTTAAATGCAATTAGTGGAAAAATGGAGATATGACTAAGATAATTAAATTATATTTACATAAATTTAGGGAAAAAATGGATATAATATTGATAGGTAAAGTAATTTAAGTAGAATAAGTATCAAAATTATTTTGATAATATAAATTATTAACAATGTACTATGCAATTGTAAATAGAATAATGTTAATATTTTATATAGAAAATATATGGAAAAAATGCTAAAATTATTGACAATTAGGATATCTGATATATTATATGAACAATAGCCATATAAAGTAAAGCAGCAATATATGGATAATATATATAGTAATAATGTAAAAGAACTAAAATTTATTAAAAAAGGATGTGTTATTATGAATGAAAAAAACAATGAAATTATTTTATTTGAAAATCAAGGAGTAAAGTTAGAAGTTAATTTAAAAGATGATACTGTATGGCTTACACAAGAGCAAATGTCAAAGCTATTTGAAAAAGCTAAATCTACTGTTAATGAACATATAAAGAATATTTATAAAGAGGGTGAATTAGTGGAAGCAGAAACAATGACTAAATTCGGAAATTCCGAATTTGCTGATAAGCCAACTAATTATTATAATTTAGATATGATTATATCTGTTGGATATCGTGTAAAGTCACAAAATGGTATTTTATTTAGAAAATGGGCTACTAAAATATTAAAAGATTATATGTTAAAAGGATATGCTGTAAATCAAAGAAGATTAGAATATTTAGAAAAAACAATAAAATTAATTGATATAGCAAATAGAATAGACGAAAGACTAGAAGGAAATGATGCAAAGGAAATTTTAAAAGTAATAGGGGATTATTCAAAAGCACTTGATTTGTTAGATGATTATGACCATAGAACATTAAAAAGAATAGATGGAAATATAGATGAAAGAAAAATTGAATATAAGGAATGTATAGAAGTAATAAATAATTTAAGATTTAATGAAGAAAGCTCACTATTTGCGATAGAGAGAGGAAAAGGATTAGAATCAATTATAGGTAATATTTATCAAAGTTTTGCAGGACAAGATATTTATAAAAGTATTGAAGAAAAAAGCGCAAATTTCTTGTATTTAATAGTAAAAAATCATGTATTTGCAGATGGTAATAAAAGAATTGCAGCCACTTTATTTATATACTTTTTAAACTTTTATGGAATATTATATAAAGATGGAAAACAAACAATAGATAACAATACTCTAGCCGCATTAACTTTATTAATAGCAGAATCAAACCCAAAAGAAAAAGATGTAATTATAGATTTAGTAATGAATTTTTTGGACAATAATTGATATTTAATCTAAGCGACAAATTACATTTTGAAAATGAGTGATAAATATGTTTGCCAGTATTGTTTTAAGAAAAAGACTGATTTTAAAGAAACTAGAGAAAGTGAAACTATATTAGAAGAAACGGTAAAATGTTAAGATATAAGAAAAATTAATTCCAATGCTTTTTCAAGATTAAATAATAAAGTTGTAAAAGATAAGATTTTAATTATACGAAAAATGATAAATACTATTTAAGTAATTGTTACATTATAATTTAAAGGAGTAATTTTATGGAAAATATTATAATTAGAAAAGTAGAAGAAAAAGATATTTCAAGTGTTATAGATATTCAAATAGAGAGTTGGAGAATATCATATAAAGGAATAATTGACAATGATTTTCTAAATTCAATAAATAGAAATGAAAGAATTAAAAATAGAAAAAAGGATTATAAGGAATGCGGTTTTATAGTTGCAGAACTTAATAATCAAGTAGTAGGATTTTGTAGATATATTGATAATAACAAGTTTACACAAGATATATCAGATATAGATTGTGAATTATTAGCGTTATATGTTGCTCCAAACTTAAAGTATAGTGGTATAGGGACAAAGCTATTTGAATTTGTTATAAATGAGTTCAAAAACAAAAATAAAGAAGCAATGGTATTATGGTGTTTAAAAGATAATGAACCCTCTAAAAAGTTTTATACGAAAATGGGAGGAAAAATTGTTAAAGAAAAACCAATTAAAATAGGAGACAAGGAATATTTAGAAGTCGCATTTAGGTATAATATTTAACATATATTAAATTTAAAATGGAGATTTGTACATGAAAAAATATGTAATCATTTTATTATAAATTATATGGATATACAAATATATGTATAATATTATTTAGCATGCATAATTTGATTTATGAAAGAAAAATCCAATAAAACCAATATATTGTATAATTTATAGATATTTAAAGGCTCCATATGAATAGAGCATATTACTATTGTATCAAATAGTAATGCAAGTCTAAATATTTCACCATATGACTTAAAGAAAATAAATACTGTCCTATGAAAGAAATATTTTATAAGTTTTTTAGTAGAATTTCATATCAAATTAATACTAATCTCTTAATTTTATAAAAGAAGATGATTTTTATTTTATAGTATATAATATGTATAGAAAGATAAATAAAAGAAATGTTTTACTTGATAAAGAAATTAACTAAACTTATATAGAATGTAAATAATTTAAAATATTAAAGATATAATATAAAGTGTTGAAATTGTTTTTGAATTACAAAGCAATAAATCATACTTTTTTGCTGTATAATAATACTTAAAAAATGTATAATAGTTTTATTAAAAAATATATACTAAATTTATTAAAAAATGTATATTAAATATTGAATTTGTAAAAAATATATGGTAAAATAATATTGATAGGAGGTAGTATATGTCTTTAAGAAAAGAGGGGTATATTAATAGATTAATCGATAGAAAGATTGAAGATTATTTATCTATATTTGGTGCAATAAGTATAGAAGGTCCAAAATGGTGTGGTAAAACATGGGCATCTTTAAATCATGCTAATAGTAAAGTACTTTTAGATGATGAAGAAATAAAGGAAAAGGCAAAATTGGATTTAAATCTTATTTTAAATGATGAAAAACCAGAATTAATCGATGAGTGGAATATAATTCCTGAAATTTGGGATGCTGTTAGAAGAAAATGTGATGACACAACTGAAAAAGGAAATTATATTTTAACGTGTTCTACTAAATTAACAGATGCAGAACAAAAAGAAAAAATCTATCATTCTGGAGCTGGAAGAATTGGAAAAATAGAAATGCATACAATGAGCTTATATGAATCAGGTGATTCAACTGGTAAAGTATCTATACAACATATGTTGAATGGTAATTTTGAAAATTCTTTAAATAAAAAGATTACACTTGATATATTAGCATATTTAATAATTAGAGGTGGATGGCCATCTAATATAAAAACAGAAGAAAGCAAGGCAAATATAATCCCTAAAAGCTATGTTAAGGCAATTCTGGATAAAGATATACATGATGATAAAAGAAGAAATGTTAATAAAATGAATATGCTACTTAAAAGTTTAGCAAGAAATGAATCTACTATAGCAAATAAAAATACTTTATTAAAAGATATAGAAGAAAATGCAGGAGAAAAAGAGCTTATTGAAAGTAGGATTACTATAGATGATTATTTAGATGTTTTAAGTAGACTTCATATAATAGAAAATCAAGATGCATATAGCCAAAATTATAGATCTCCAGATAGAATAGGAAAGTCTGCTAAAAGGCATTTTACAGATCCATCACTTGCGTGTGCTATTTTAGATTTAACTAAGGATAAATTAATTAATGATTTAAAAACATTTGGATTTATGTTTGAAGCTTTAGTTGAAAGAGATTTAAAAATATATATGGATTATTTAGATGGAAAGTTATTTCATTTTAGAGACAATGTAACAGGATTAGAAGTTGATGCAATTTTAGAATTTTGTGATGGTGAATATGCTGCGGTAGAGATAAAATTAGGTTATCATCAAGTAGAAGAAGCAAAAAAGAATTTAATAAGTTTTAGAAATAATATGGTAAAAAAACCTGAGTTTATGTGTGTTATTGTCGGATATACAGATGTTATAGCAAAAGATCCTAAAACAGGTATATACATTGTTCCAATTACAGCATTAAAACCATAAATGTAAGTGGATAGGACATATGAATGAGCAAGTATTAATTCTAAATAAACAAGTAATTGGATTTTGTAGATATATGAATTTGTAGATATATGAATATGAATGAGTTTAAAAACAAAAATAAAGAAGCAATGGTATTATGGTGTTTAAAAGATAATGAACCCTCTAAAAAGTTTTATACGAAAATGGGAGGAAAAATTGTTAAAGAAAAATCAATTAAAATAGGAGACAAGGAATATTTAGAATTCGCATCTAGGTATATTATTTAACATATATTAAATTTAAATGGAGATTTGTATATGAAAAATAATATAATAATATGTTTATTAGTAATTGTATCATTAGCCGTTATATTACTATTTGTTATTATGAGTGATTATAATAGAAATTAAATGCCAATAATTCTTTTAAAAAGTAAAAATTAAATAAAGATGTTCAAAATAATAATAATAGTGATAACAAAGATGAGGAGGATAGTACTGGGAAAATATTGTAAATTAAGTGTAACCACAGAGGATAAAAAATATAATGTAGAAATTATTTAGTAGATGCTATCGCATTTGATCCATATGTCAATGGATATTATAGAGTAAATGAGAGAGTAGGAAATCATTTAAAAATGGTATGTAATTAAAATAAAAATAATAAATTGTATTATTTGGTAATTAGTTAAATCTGAAAATATATAAAAATACATTAGTATTAGGGAGATCTAATATTTTAATGTATTTTATTTTTTATATTTTTATAAAAACTATTGACAATTGAGTATATATTCACATATAATATAAATATAATTGAATATATATTCAATTATATCGTTGAAAATAAGGAGGAAATGATGTCTAGAAATGAATTTATATGTGATTGTAATGTAATACATCAAGATGTGGTTGATAAAACAACTAAAAGTATGCCAAATATAGATACATTTAATAAACTAGCAGAGTTTTTTAAAATTCTTGGAGATACAACTAGAACAAAAATTTTATTTGCTTTGGATCAAAATGAAATGTGTGTATGTGATATTGCCAATGTTTTAGGAATGAGTAAATCATCTATTTCACATCAATTAGGAACTTTAAGAAGAAGTGGTATTGTTAAATGTAGGAAGTCTGGAAAGGAAGTTTTTTATACATTAGATGATGAACATGTAAAAGGAGTTTTCGAAATAGGTATTGAACATATAGAACACAAAAAATAAAAATTTGGAGGTAAAAGGAATGAAAAGTAAATTTAAAATAAAAGGATTAGACTGCGCAAATTGTGCCGCAGAATTAGAAAGAGCAATTAAGAAATTGGAAGGAATAGAAAGTGTTAATATAAGCTTTATGACACAGAGGCTAGAATTTGAATATGATGAAAAGATGAAAGAAAAAATAATACAAGATGTAAAAAAAGTTATAAAAAAAGAAGAGCCAGATGTAACAATAGAAGAGATATAGGAGGGCATTACTATGAGGAAAAGGGGAGTTAAGATTGTAATAGCGTTTGTGTTATTTATTATTGCACTTATAATAGACTTTAATAACAATTGGATAAATAATGCAATATATGTAATATCTTATACTATTGTTGGATTAGAAATTGTAAAAAAGGCTATAAGGAATATTATAAGAGGAAAGATTTTTGATGAAAATTTCTTAATGACTGTTGCAACGATTGGTGCATTTGGAATTGGAGAATTTCCAGAAGCAGTTGCAGTTATGCTATTTTATCAAGTAGGGGAATTATTTCAAAGTTATGCAGTAGACAAATCAAGAAAATCAATTTCAAGTTTAATGGATATAAGACCAGACTTTGCAAACGTAGAAAGAAATGGTAAAATCCAAAAAGTTGATCCAGATGATGTTAAAATAGATGAAATAATTGTAGTAAAACCAGGTGAGAAAATCCCGTTGGATGGTTATGTGGTAGAAGGTAGTTCAAATCTTGATACAAAAGCATTAACAGGAGAAGCTTTACCACGAAATGTAACAGAGGGTGAAGAGGTATTAAGTGGTTGTATTAATTTAAATGGCGTTATAAAAATAAAAGTAGTAAAAGAGTATGGTCAGTCAACAGTAAGTAGGATTTTGGATTTAGTTGAAAATGCTAGTAGTAAGAAATCAAAATCAGAAAACTTTATTACAAAATTTGCGCAGTATTATACACCAATGGTTGTTGTTATTGCAGTAATTCTTGCAATATTTCCACCACTTATTATAAAAGATGCAGTATTTTCAGATTGGTTATATAGAGCGTTATCATTTTTAGTGGTCTCTTGCCCTTGTGCATTAGTTATTTCAATACCATTAAGCTTCTTTGGCGGAATAGGTGGTGCTTCTAAAATGGGTATTTTAATAAAGGGAAGTAATTATTTAGAAGCTATTGCTAATACAGAAGTAGTCGTATTTGATAAAACTGGAACGTTGACAAAAGGGATATTTGAAGTTCAAAAGATAGAGGCAATAGATATAAGTAAAGAAGAATTATTAAAAATTACAGCATATAGTGAAAATTATTCAAATCATCCTATAGCTTTATCTATTAAGAAAGCGTATAATGAAGAGGTTGATGAAAGTAAAATTATAAAAACTCAAGAACTATCTGGGCTTGGAATTGTTGCAAGAATTGAAGAACAAGATGTATTAGTTGGAAATGAAAAATTAATGAATGAAAAACAGATTGAATTTAAAAAATGTGATGATATAGGGACTGTTTTGTATGTAGCAATAGAAGGTAAATTTGTAGGATATATAGTGATTGCAGATAAGATAAAAGAAGATTCTGTAAAAGCAATAAAGAATTTAAAGAAAAATAATATAAAACAAACGGTAATGCTAACAGGAGATAAGAAAATAGTTGGTGAAAGTGTTGCAAGTAATTTAGGAATAGATCAAGTTTATACAGAATTATTACCAGATGGTAAAGTAGAGAAAGTAGAATGTCTATTAAAGGATAAGAGTGAAAAAGGTAAACTTGTATTTGTAGGAGATGGAATAAATGATGCACCAGTTTTAGCTTTAGCAGATATAGGTATAGCAATGGGAGGTTTAGGCTCAGATGCAGCGATAGAAGCAGCCGATGTTGTAATTATGACAGATGAACCGTCAAAAATAGTAGATGCCATTCATTTATCAAAAAGAACGATGAGAATTGTTAGAGAAAATATAATATTTGCAATTTTTGTAAAAGTACTTGTTTTAATTTTAAGTGCGTTTGGACTATCAACAATGTGGGAAGCGGTATTTGCTGATGTTGGTGTTTCTGTAATTGCTATTATAAATGCTTTGAGAGTATTAAGAGTAAAAAATATATATAAGTAAAAAAGGTGATGTAAAAAAAGTCATATTATTGTAAATTATAACAAAAGAGTCATTGAAAATACATATGTAAATTCAATGATTTTTTGTTTTTTTACAGTCCCTTTTTTATTTAATCTTTTCGGACAATGTAGCTGAAATAAATAAAAATAATTGTAATCCAATTAAACAATGTTTTAATATGAAAATTTAAGTAAATGCCGTTAGTTATTATTGTGAAGGAAGAAGATTTATATAAATGGTAGAAAATTTAAAACAATATCTCGTATAGATGTAGTAGAATTAAATAGAACTTGGAGCCTATTATTGCTCAAAATAAAGAAGAAAGAAAAGCAAGTTGGGAAGCTTGTTGTAACAAAATAGTGGGGGTTAAATAGCCAGTCAAAATTAGGAAAGAAAAATTAAAGTTTGAGTCTAATTCATCTTTTTAAAGATTATTTTATACAATAGTAAAGTCACAAGAGAACTGTTAACACTTGCGGATATGCTTGTAACCTCATTTATATTTGAAAAAAAATTTTTTTAGTTAATTGATTTTTTCTATATAATAATATATAATGAAGATGTATTGTGAATATTATTCATATTTTAGTATATTCAATAAATTTAAATTATATATAGGAGAAGTGAGTTTTTCTTGTATTTGTTTAATATAGAATGGAGTGAGTTTTATAAGAAATAAGTGTAAATTTATAATAGTTTTGTTAGTTTGTATGTTTACTTTAATAAAATATCCAGATTATACTTATGCTACGTCTAATTCATTAAAGAATACAGGTGTAAAAATGATATATAATTCATTGAAAGTCGATGAATTAGAATTTAATAAAATTTCATTTTATGATTACTCATACACAAATAAAGGACTTTTTGGAATAAGTGGAGATGTATATAATAATGGTGATGTACCAGTAATATATAAGGTTATAATTAATTATTATGATAAGAATTATAAATTAATAACAACTAATAGTAATATTCAAAAAATTGAGGGAGATTCAAATAAATCATACGAATATTTATCTAATATAAATGAAATAGATGGAAAATATAGTATAGAAGATATTTGTTATTATGATTTTATAGTAGAGACAAATCCAAGTGTAGTAGACGTATCTAATATGTTGTCTGAAAGTATGCTTAGTGAAAACGGCTTTTATAAGTCATATGATTATGTAATAGATGATTATGACGTAAATATTAGAGTAAATGAAGACAACACATTCGATATTACTGAAAAAATAATTGCATATTTTAATGAGCCTCAGGAAATATTTAAGAAAGTTATTACTGGTATAGATAATCAAAGTAATAATACTAAAATAAAAATATCAAATGTTGAAGTAAATAGACCTTATAAAATAATTAAAAATGGTATGGAATATGAAATTAATATTGAACCAGAAAGTGGTAATTTTAATGGTAAACAAGAATATATTATTAGTTATACATATGACATAGGAAAAGATAAAATGAAAGGCTATGATGAATTTTACTATAATATTATTAATTCAGAATGGGATACTGCAATTTCTAATATAAAATTTGAAATTGTAATGCCAAAAAACTTCAACTCTAATAATTTACAAATTTCAACTGATGATTTTAATTTTGAATATGACAAATATGTAAATTATAATTTAGATGGAAATAAAATTACAGGTAATTATAATGGGATTCTTGATAAATATGAAAGTTTAACTGTAAGACTAGAGTTGCCAGAAGGATATTTCTTAATAAAAGATAATCTGTTTAGACAGTTTGATTTTAATTATAATTATTTATTATTTTTGATACCAATTACATTTTTATTAATTTCAATTTGGTTGGTACATAAATATGGTGGTAATGAGAAAATAATAGAATCAGAAGAATATTATCCACCTGATAATTTGAATAGTATGGAAATGGGATTTTTGTATAAAGGTTTTCTAAATGTAATAGATTTAGAATCAATGATTATATATTTTGTAAGTAAAGGATATATAAAATTAAAATTAGTACCATTAGGAAAAAAGTTTGTTAGTAGATTTTCAATTGTTAAAATCAGAGATTATGATGGCAATAATAAAGATGAAAAGATATTTTTTGATGCATTGTTTAAGAAAAAAGAAAATAATTCAAAACAATTTTTAAGGGACGATTTAAGTGATGAAACATATATTAGCGATTTATACTATAGTTTTTCTAATACTAAAATTACATTACAATCAATGTTTAATAATGATAAAAGTAAGGAAAAGATTTTTGATATAAATATATCTAGTAAAAAATCATTAATATTTATTATGATTATTGTGACTCTCATACTTATAACTGTACCTTTATTTATGCATTGTGAAGGAATTGTTGAATTATTTGAAATATTAGTAATTCCTCTTGCATGTTATAAATTTGCATATGAATTAACAATAAGTAATTCAATATTAAATATACGTGCAAATGGTATAAAATCAGCATTTAAATTAGCTATAAAACCATTAACACTAATTTTAGTATTTATATTTATTTTTATAATATGGTATTCATGTGTATTACCAATATTAGAAAATAATATATTTAACTTGATTTTCTATATAATTGGATTTATAAGTATTATAGGAATGACAGTATGTACTAAATACTTAAATAAAAGGACTGAATATGGAAATCTAATATTTAGTAAGATAGAAAGTTTTAGAAATTTTTTAATAAATGTTCAAGAAAAACAATTGGAAGTAATAATGAAAGATAATCCTAATTATTTTTATGATATGTTGCCATATACATATGTATTAGATATAACAGATGTATGGTTTGATAAGTTTAAAAATATATCTGTAAAGGAACAAAGTTGGTATCAGAGTACAGAACAATATGACTTTAGCAAATTTAAAAAGTTATATGAATTTACAAAAAGAGAAATAGAAAGTGTAATTGAAAAGCGATAGAAAATTATATGAAAAAAATAATTTAGATATATTAATTATTATTATGTCATATTTTTACATAGTTATTTACAATTATTAAACAAAATGTTATAATATTATTAGTATTTCAAATAGTCGCTTGGAAATTTTTTTCAAGAGGAAAGTCCGGACACCGTAGGGCAATGGTGCTAGATAACGTCTAGTGAGAGTGATCTTAAGGAAAGTGCAACAGAAAATAACCGCCATATTTATTTATGGTAAGGGTGAAAATGTGAGGTAAGAGCTCACAGGCAATTTTGGAGACAAAGTTTGCAGTGTAAACCCCACCTGGTGCAACATCAAGAAGGAAAGGTTAAGACTGCCCGTCATCTTTCAGGGTTGGTGGCTTGAGGTATATAGTGATATATATCCTAGATAAATGACTATTTAAAACAGAATCCGGCTTATGAAATGCTTAGATCTATCTTTTTTGGATAGGTCTATTTTTTGTAAAAAAATTATATCAAATATGAATATAAATTTAAATATTATATAAAATGTATAAGGTGATGTTATGATAGAAAAAATTATTTTACCTTATTCATTAGATGCATTAGAACCATATTATAATAAGGAAACATTAGATATTCATTACAATAAGTTATACACTGGTTATATTAGTAATACTAATATAATAGAGGAAAAACTAGTAAAAGAAAGAATATTAGGAAAGTTTGATAATATAAAATGTTTAGAAAAAGATTTAACATTTTTCGGTTCAGGAGTGATACTTCATGAAATGTTTTTTTTGAATATGGGGCCTGCAATTTCCTCAAGACCTAGTGAGATTTTGATGAAACAAATAAATAATGATTTTGGTAGCTATCAAAAATTTGTAGCACAATTTGTGGCAAGCAGTAAGGTTGTTGAAGCTTCTGGGTGGAATTTACTTGTTTGGGTTCCAAGATTTAAAAGACTTGAAATATTGCAATGTGAAAAACATCAAAATCTTACTTTATGGGGCTGTGTTCCAATTCTTGTTTTAGATATGTGGGAACATTCATATTTTTTACAGTATAAAACTGATAGAGCTTTGTATATTGACTCATTTTTTAAAATTATAAATTGGGATATTGTAAGTAAAAGATTTGATAAGGTGCTTAAAAGCATGTAATTTTTAATATTATACTACTAGGATTAAATTTATTTCTAGTAGTTTTTTTATTATAAAATAGTATATTTTGTAAACAATATTAATAACAAAGTTAAAAATATTAATACCAATATAGAAAATGGAAATTTCTTTAATGTTATTGACAATATTGAAAAAATATAATATAATTTATGTAAAATATAAGGAGGAAAATAGTTTGAATAATAAAAGTAATGAGAAATTTAATTTTGCATTTTTAAATAGAGCTATGTATGTAGGTGCATTTATTATATTATTTTATGTATTAAAAAATATAGGCGTAATGGATAAGGTGTTTGCTGCACTTGCTGCTTTAACACCAGTATATATTGGAATAATAATTTGTTGGATAACAATGCCATTAAAAAATAAATTAAAAAAGCTTGGGCTTAGCAAAGGACTTTCAGCTATTGTGTCATTGTTAATAATCTTTGGATTATTAATAGCTGTAATTTCAATTATTGTTCCTATACTTGTAAAAGAATGCACAAGTCTTGTGAAAGAATTTCCTAATATATATTCTAGTATAGTAGAAAAATTAAATGATATATTAGTAAATAAACTAGGAAGTGGCACTGACTTTCAAATATCACCATCTCTAAAAAATTTAGAATTTATACAAAATAATATTGGTAATATACTAGATTATTCAATAAATACAGTACAAAGTATTTTTGGCGTATTAATATCTATTGGTACTACAATTGTAGTTTCATTCTTTATGGTAAAGGATATGGATAAATTTAAAGATGGAGTAATAGCTTTCTTTTCAAAGAATAGTAAAGACAATAATAGATATAAAATGATAATGGATATAGACACTGCAATTATGTCATATATAAAAGGTGTAGTAATAGATAGTTTTATTGTTGGAGTTTTAACTACAATAGTATGTATGGTATTAAAATTAGATTATGCAATTATATTTGGTATATTAATAATGATATTTAATCTTATTCCATATCTAGGAGCAATACTTTCATATGCTGTTGCTTCTTTGTACGCACTTAGTGTTGGTGGACCTGCACTGGCTGCAATTACATTTATATGTTTACTTATAGTTCAAATAATTGATGCTAATATTTTACAACCTAATATAATTGGTAAATCAGCTGATTTACATCCTGTTACAATACTTGCTGGTATGATTGTATTTGAACTTTTCTTTGGAATAGTTGGTATGATTATAGCTGTGCCAATATTATCTGTTATAAAAGTTATATTTAAATATAAGCTTAATATACAATTAGATGTAGAAGATGAGCCTAAAATAAAAGAACCTCAAATAGCCGAAAAAAATAAAAAAGTTGAAAAAAATAGTTGACAAAATAATATTTATATGGTAATATATATCAAGCGATATATTAGCGGGTATGGCGGAATTGGCAGACGCGCCGGACTTA
The DNA here is from genome assembly GCA_948470565.1 of uncultured Clostridium sp. GTDB lineage: Bacteria > Bacillota > Clostridia > TANB77 > CAG-465 > CAG-465. Next base: position 15,323 of record CAOKPF010000019.1, on the reverse strand, counting down.
GAATCCGGTGTCTACGACGTGAAGGTTCAAGTCCTTTTACCCGCACCAATATGAATGTACTTATAGAATTTATCTTTCTATAAGTATATTTTTTATTTGTGTAATAATAGTAATATCATTTATATCTTTTTTTGTACATACTGTTACATATGCTTTTATAGACTTTTTAATATAAAGTTACTACTATATACATTATGGGAAGTTATTGTTTTATTTCTCTACAATTCATCTGTATTATGTTTGAATATGTGTATATTTAATGTAAGAAAATTCTGATAAAATATTTTTTTAATTTTATTAATAGTATTATATTAGATATATTAATTTTTTTATAAGTATTATATTGTTATTTAATAATATGATTTGTAATACCTTTATTGTTTGTATATTTAAATATGATGTAAAAATATAAAAAAATTTATTAAGGAGGAATGGTAATGGCACTTAAATTTGAAACATTTGGTATGCTAGATTTTACATGTGAAAGACGTATCACAAGAGCAAAGAAAAAAATGTTAAAAGACTTGCAGATGTAGATTTAAAATTACGAAAGAAAATGAAAAAAATTTCTGTGCTGAAGCTAAGGCATGGAAAAAATCTCAATATAGAGGATAGATAAGATTATTAATTAAGCATAATGTACCAACTTAAAATAGATGGTACATTATGCTTAATTTACTAAAATAACTGTGAATTTATATATGTTATATTTTATGTTTATAGTAAATAAATGTATTATAAATTCAGTATTTTAAATATATTCTATTTTACTATATTCTATCATATTATATTCTTTTATTATTAAATCCCATCATAAAATTGTTTTTTATATAAAACCACCTATTTAAATCTGAATAGTAAACTTTATTTACATATAATATGGAAAAATTTAGCAATATACTTTTATTTTAATTTTTTTTATGGTAAAATAAAAAGAAAAGTTTGTCGAATATTAGTAAAATATTTATAAGTAAAACGTTTTTTGATAGTAGGTGTATTAATGGATAATAAGATGATAATAGATATATTAGAATATTATTTAAAATATGAAGTATATAAAATATTAAATTCATCGGAGATAAGTGTTTGTCAAGATGATATAATACAAAGCGATTTAAATAATATTGATAGCATATTAGAGGTGTTAAAGCAGAATAAAATTAGTAAAGAATTAAATAATTTAATAGGTGAGAAATTACAAGATATACAAAAAGTAAAAACACAAGTATTGATGGAATTAGATAATGGCGTAGATATTGTAGAAAATAGATTAGATATATTTGAAAAATTAAAAAAAATAATAGAAGAAAATATAAATTACAAAAAAGATGTAAAATATGAAAAAGTAATATTAAATTCTATTAACAAAATTTTAGATATAGCTAGTTTAAATGAATTTTTTTTATACTCTCATTTTGTAATATATTATGGAGAACACAAAGATGAGATAAAAAGATTACCAATATTTATATTTAAATGTGAAAAAAATGATGGTGAAACAAAAGTATTAGAAGTTAATGTGAATAATGAAGCAATAAAGACAATAATATCAAAAATTTTTGATAGAGAAATTTCAGAAATAGATTTGGAGTATTCTGAAAAGATAAATAATTTTAGTCAAGAAATAAGAAATACTATTGATTGTGGAGATATAGACCATTTATTGGAACTTTATTATCAAAGATTTGAGAAAACTTTTGGAATTGATAATAATAAGTTAAATAATATGACAGGAAATATTGTTTTTCAAAAAGAGTACATAATTTCATTAGATGATTTAGCAAAAGGGAGTATAAAAAATATAAAAGAAGATATTAAGTTATTGTTAAAATTAATAAATAATGATAAATATATACCAAATTTATTAAATAAATATTTGAATAATAGTGAAGCAAAAAAAGCTATAAATGATGATAAATATGATAAAGCTTATTTAGGAAATTATAATAAGACGTATGGTGTAAGTAGAACACAGTACAAAATTGTAAATACTATAAAATACAATGATTTAATAGCGATAGAGGGACCACCTGGTACTGGGAAAACATCGTTACTAAAAGAAATTATTACAAATAGTATAGTAGAAAGGGCAAATTTAATATTAAAAAACTGGGATAAAGGATTTAAGGAAGTTAAGTATTATAATTATAGCTATTATGATATTGAGTGGTTTAAACAAGAAAGTGAAGTTATAAAATCAATAGTAGTTTCTAGTAAAAATGGTGAAGCGATAGAAAATGTAGGAAAGGAAGTAAATAAAGAAGTAAAATATTTTTATCCAATTGCAAGGAAATATGAAAGAATAGAAAAAATAAAAAAACAAGATCTAAAGGTTTTGCAAAATTATAAGGGAATTGTGTGTCTACCTCTTGGAAAAAAAGATAATATAAAGAGTTTTTATGATTTCCTAAATGGCTATTATATACCATTTCTTGAGAAAATAAAAAATAGTAGCAAGTTAGAAAAAATAGTAGAACAGGTAAAGTATAAATATAAAAAGAAACTTGATGAATTAAATTATATGAAGACTATTATTAATTCTTTAGGTACTATTCAAAATAATGAAAAATATTTTTATGGGATAACAGTAGATAATGAGGATAAAGATATACCAGAAATCGAAAAAAGATTTAAAGCTGATATAAGCTCTAAGAATGAAAAGTTAAGTAAATATAGAGAAGAAAGCAAAAGAATTTTAAATGAAAAAACTAATGAATATGAAAAAGTAAAACGTTTTCTTAACAAATTGGATAATATTCAAAATAATATGAAAGTTTGCCAATCAAATATACTAAATGGAAAAAATGAAATTTCCAAATTAAAAAATCAAAAACAATATTTTGAAAAAATAAGTAAGAATATATTTGTAAGGCTTTTAAAAAGAAAGGATTATAAAAAATATAAAGATATTGATTTTGATTCAAAAATAAATGAAATAAGCATTATTAATGAAACAGAAAATGAGAGAATAAAGTCATATATAGAACAGGAAAATCAAATAAAAGAACAATTAAATAATTGCGAAGAAATTAAAAACAAACTAGAGGATGAGTATTGTAGTATAGAAACAAAACTTAAAAAATTAGAAAAAGAATTAACAGAAATGTCATATATAGAAAAATATAATAAATATGACACTAAAAAATATTGGGGTTATAAAGATACTTTAGACATATATGGACATGGAATTTTTAATAAACTAAATTATGACTTATTTATTTTAGCTTTGAAATTAAATGAAGCATACATTGCAAAAAATAGTCAAGAAATAATAAAAAATTTAAAATTATTTGTTACAAAACAGACTACTAAAAAAGGTGATATGTATAATATATGTCAAAATTTTTACGATTCATCTGGTATATATGGAACAAAGAAGAAACTGGGGATACAAAGTTTGTGGAATACTATGTTTTTATGCTTTCCAGTTATTACTACTACATTAGATTCTTTTTATTCTAAATGTTTTCAACTAATTCCAGAATATATTGACTTAGAACTAATTGATGAAGCAGGACAAATATTACCTCATAATTTAATACCTGCCTTGTATAGGGGGAAAAAAGCAGTAATAGTTGGAGATGTTAATCAAATTGAACCAATATATAATTATGTAAGTAATAGTTTTATGAAGAATAAAGAGGCTATTGGTGAAATATTTGATGAGATAAAAATTGATGATAACAGTGTTCAAGCAATTGCTAATAAAAATACAGATATATTGGAAAATGGCAAACCTATTATATTGAATGAACATTATAGATGTGAGAGAAATATTATAAATTTTTCTAATCAAAATGTATATAAAAATAAGTTGTATATGAATGAAGCTGACAATATGAATAAACCATTTAATAATAATATGATTGCTTTAGATGTTAGAGGAAAAAAAGAAACAAATGAAAATGTGAATATGGCAGAAGTAGAAAGTTGCATAGAAACTGCAAAATTTATAATTAATCAAGGTAATAATCCTACGATTGCTATTATAACACCATTCGTAAGACAAAAGGAAAAAATTTACAAAAGAATAAAAAAAGAAAAATTAAAAAATGTAACTGTTGGAACTGTGCATACTTTTCAAGGACAAGAAAAAGATTATGTGATTTTCTCACAAGTAATTGATTCATTAAAAAAAGAGTTTTTAACTAATTTTATAGGTAAAAAGTGTAATATGTTAAACGTTGCAGTTACTAGAGCAAAAAAGCAATTTATATTTTTAGGTAATTTAGATGTAGCAAGAGAGGCAGAAAATTACATTACTAAATTAATTAACTATATAGAAAAAAGTGGTGTTGTATATAGTTTGTATTCTAAAGATTACGAAAATAATGAAAATTATGATGAAGAAATACTAAAAATACTTCAACCTGAAATAAAATTACTAAATGATGAAATAGGAACATATATCAAAAACAACTTAAAAAACAATATTATAAGTGATGCTAAGAAACATTATGATTTTCTTAAATATGCTATAATTAATGCAAAAGAAGAAATATATATAATGTCACCTTGGTATAGAGATAATGTTATGAATGATGAATTTTTTGAATATATGAGAAATTTAAAAAATAAAAATTGTAAAATTAAGATTAATTTTGGGTATAGAAAAGGAAATGACAATATTTCTAATACTGATGAGTTGGTGGAAGAGTTAAAAAAGACTAATTCTTTGGGATTTGTCTCTGAAAAAATGGCAAAATATATTGCTGATAAAATGTATGAGATAGTTGGAAAGGATAGCTTTGTATATGCACCTCCAATGCACGCAAAACTATTTATTATAGATGGTAAATATATGTGTATAGGTTCTCATAATTGGTTATCAAATGCAGGTATTACAAATGAAAAGCAAAGAGCTAAGGAAATTAGTGTAATAACTACTAGTAAAAGTTCAATAGAATATATTAAAGAAAATCTGTTTAAATAAATTAATATACTAAATTACAATTTAAATTATATTGTAATTATATTAATGTTATAAATAATTAATCAGTTTAACTTCATCAAAAATTAATAAGTGTGAAGGAATTAGTAATGTAATAGAAAAATGTGTAAAAGACAAAAATCAGTGATTAACACTGATTTTTGTTTAAGTTATAGTTAATTATGACGTATTATGCTATTTGAAATTTGTCATAATCGACTTCACTTATAAATTCTATTCCTTCTTCTTTAGCCGTTTTTGTAATAAATTTGTGAATTGATAATAATGTATCTTTAGATATGTCAATATCAGTTCTGCTATATCCTTTAACTTCGATATCTGCAGTACCATCATACTTATAGTAAAAAAGAACATGATTAATATCAATATTATTCTTAAGATAAGCAAAACATCTATAATCACGGCTATCTTTATGACCAAAGTACCCGTTATATTTAATAACTATAGTAACATTATCATCAGTTATTGCTAATTCATCATTATATGGACAAACATGGGTCAATACGTCCTCGGGTCTTGTTAACCTCTTTATTTCAATAATTTCTTCTGCTAGTTCCAAAATTTCTTTTGCTACATCTCTTTGAGTTATTTTTTTAGGTGCAGTCGCAGAATCGGAAGGTAATTTTGCAATTCTTTTGGCTTCTGCATCTTTTTCTAATCGTTGCCTTACATTTTTGTCAGGAAACATGCCATTTTCCTTTATAAATTCAATAAGAGAGCCTAAAAGATAGTCATCATCAGGCTTTTTTTGCTCTAAATATCCATCTATTCTTTTAATAAAATCTTTCTTTAGATAATCTTCAATTTCTGCCTCACTTTTCAAAGTTACAAAAGATGATAATTCATCGGGACAACCTGTAAAAGGATCAAGATTTTCGTAAACGGATACTTCACCTTCTTGGTCGAATGTATCAAATAAGTTTCTTTCATTTTCAGCATTTACATTACATAGTCTTATTAAATCCCATATTATTGTTCGATTTATATTTCCGTTGTAATTTCTGATCATATTCAAATCCTCCTTATAAAAATTTAATTAAATATTATTATAAATATGTTACACAGAGATTGTATCAAATTTCTAATAAAAAGTCAAGTATTGTGTCAAAAGCAATGCTATTTGACATAAAAATAAATGTTTTTAAACTATAAAAAATATGACTGAGTTGTGTGAATAAAAAACTAATATTGTGTAAAATAATATTTGTTTTAGGTTTTATATAAACTAGAGTTTTTACTAATTTGGATAATAAATATTAATTTTAATGTTTAATTTGCATAATTATATGTTTATCTTGATAATAGTTATAATCATGCTTTTTTCTTATTATGTAAGGTATTATGTGATAATCATATTAAATATAACTTTATTATTAAAAGTGCTAAAATATACTTGTAATTTAATATTCAATATGATATAATGTTTGTAGTTTCAAAAGAAACAAAGAATTAATTTTAGTATATTTACCTTCTTTTTTAGATTGGTTAATTTAAAAAAACTAATTCAAATCAATAAAAAAGGAGGGTTATATAAATGGAATCAACATATACAGATATTACACTTGTATGTAAAGATTGTGGAGAAGAATTTGTATTTTCTGCTGGTGAACAACAATTTTTTGCAGAAAAAGGATTTACAAATCAACCTGTAAGATGTCAAAGTTGCAGAAGAGCAAAAAAACAACAAAATAATAATAAATATAGTAATTAGTATTTTTGTAAAAAAGCGAGGTTTTACCATTCCTAAAAAATGGCTATAAATAGGTGGTAGAGAAAACTTTGCTATCTATTTTTTATTTTAAAAATAAAATTGATTAATTTTTGTAATTTTAGAGGGGAATAAGAATGAAAAGTAACAATAAAGTTGGTTGGCGAAAACTTGATAATTCGGCAAAATTTTTTCCTAGTGTTTCAAGTAGAAAATTTAGCTCAGTTTTTAGATTATCAGTATTATTAAATGAAACCATAAATCCTGATATTTTAGAATTATCTGTAAATCAGGCTTTAGAAAAGTTTATTTCATTTAAAGTAAAACTTAGAAGAGGTATATTTTGGTATTATTTAGAATTTAATTCTAAAGTTCCAGTAGTAGAAGAGGAAAATGATTATCCTTGTAGAAGTATTGATTTTAATGCTAATAATAATTATCTTTTTAAAGTGACATATTTTAAAAATAAAATTAATATAGACATATTTCATGCATTAACAGATGGAAATACTGCAATGATTTTTTTTAAAGAAATTGTATATAATTATATTGAAAATTCACATAAAGGTAGCTTTAAATTAAGTCATATTAACAATACAGTGGTTATAAATAATACGGAAGATAGCTATTTAAAAAATTATAATAAACATTTAGGAAAAAGAGAAAGTAGCAAGAAAGCATATGTAATAAAAGGTAAGAAGTTACCATTATCAGCAATTGGAGTTACTCATGGAGCTATAAAATTACAAGGTTTAAAGGAAATATGTAAATTAAAAAATGTAACAATAACAGGATATTTAACTGCTGTTTTAATAAAATCAATATATGAGGAAAATTTAAAAAAATATGGTAGTAAATTACCAATAAAGATATGCATACCAGTAAATTTAAAAAAATATTTTAAATCGCATACAATGAGCAATTTTTTTTCATATATTACATTACAATCAGATTTAGAAAATAACGATTATGATGATTTTGATAAAATAATTAAATTTGTAAAATCTGGGCTAGAGGAAGATTTAAAAGAAGATAAAATAATTAAAACTATGTCAGCTAATGTAAAATGGGGAAATAACATTGTGGTAAAGTTGGTACCATTAGTATTTAAAAATATTGCTTTAAAAATTACACATATGATAGTTAGTAGATATAGTACAACAACGCTTTCAAATTTAGGAAAAATAGAAATTTTACCTGAATATGAAAAGTATATTGATAAATTCCTGTTTTTACTTGCACCAGAAAAAATTGAAAAAATTAAGTGTTCAGTATGTTCATATAAAGATGAACTAATTTTTTCGTTTGCTTCAATAATAGAAGAAACAAATATTGAGAAAGCATTTTTTAATCATTTTAAAGAACTAGGAATAGAAGTAGAAATTGAAAATAATGGGGTGCAATATGATATATCCTAAATTAATTAATGTAAAGAAGACAAATCTTACAATAAAAATATTAGTAGCAGTTTCATTTATTATATCCATTATTGTTTTAGTTATAAATGAATTATGTACAAAAGAATTTAAGTGGTCTTTTATTGTAATAATTGGAATTTTATATGTTTGGATAACTACTTTATACTCAATAAGAAAAAATGTAAATATAGCTTCACATGTACTACTTCAAACAATATGTATATCTATTTTAGTTGTACTTTTAGATATAATAATAGGTTATAAAAAATGGTCATTAGAAATTGCACTGCCAATTATAATAGGTGTAGCTAATGTAACAATTTTTGTACTTACAATTGTAAATAGAAAAAGATATTTTAAATATGCAATTTATGAACTACTAATTTTTAGTATAAGTATGATACCATTTTTGTTATTTTTGGTTCATGTAATTAATAGATGGTTACTTATGACTATATTTTCAGGTATAGCTTTATTTACGTTAATAAGCACTATATTTTTGTGTGGAAAAGACTTAAAACAAGAAATTGAGAGGTTATTTCATATATAGATTTTGTATAATATGATTAACATATAAAAGTGGGAGGGAATATGAAAAAAAGAAATGTAATTATTTTATTAGTATTAATTGCTATTTTTGTTTTATTAGGTATATTTTGTTTAATATTTTTAAGTAATAATACAAAAAAAGAAGTAAAAAATAGCGATAGTGCAAAATTTGCTAGTGAATATTTGGAAGTGTCAGAAGACAATGTATTTGTGTATAGAACTGTTGATGAAGTAATAAAAATTATGAAAAATGGAACAGGTGTTGTTTATTTAGGATATCCAGAGTGTCGATGGTGTCAAGCATATGTTAAAATCTTAAGTGAGGTTGCAAATAATGTTGGAATTAAAAAAATCTACTATTGTAATACTAAGCAGGTAAAAGAAAATAACATGGACAAGTATTATGAGCTAGTATCTCTACTAGATGGTAATTTGCAGTATACTGATGAAGGGGAGCAGTGGATATATGTTCCAAATGTATCATTTCATATTAATGGCGAAATTATTGGAAATGATTATGAAACTTCAAAAGATACACATAATTTAAAAGAGCCAAGTGAGTATTGGACTGATGATGAAATCAATGATTTAAAAAGTAGATTAAAAAATTACATGGAAAAGGTTAAATCTGCTAGTGATATATGTACAGAATGTAATGGATAATACAAATTAAATTAAAAAAAAGTTTAGTCATATATGCTAATCAAAAGTTGACATAAAAAATGAAATGTGCTACAATAAATATAGATTATTATATATGTAGTTTAAAATGAAACTATAAAAATTCAAAGGTGGCGCCTAATAAGCGTAAAAGGAGGCATATATGAAAAATAAAATTTTTGCTATTGTATTATGTGTTGTTTTATTATTTTTTACTGCTTGTACTTTTAAAGTAGAAAGTAACTCAAGTTCCAAAAAGGATTATACATCATATAATTGTGATGTGAATAAGGATTATCGGCAATTGACAACTATTAATATAAATAAAGAAGATGATGAATTTGTGAAGGTTGCAGGTGATGTGTTTAAGCATGATGAAGATCCATTGACAATGTACGATGTAGATGATAATAGAGTTGCATACGTAGGAGATTCAAGTATTTCACAAGAGAAAGATTCACATGGAATTTATGTGAATGATAAATGGATAGTTGATATGACAACATATATTTTAGGTGAGATTTATGAAATATACGATAAAGACGAAAACATAATTGCCAGTGTAAAATTTAATATGTCAAATACACAAGGAGTTATGTATGATGCGCAAGATAATATAATAGCAGAATATACATCAAATTTTTTAGAAAAAGATTTTAAAATAGCTATATATGAGCAATGTAAAATAAAGCATGAGGTAGTATTAATGATATTTTGTTCATATTATAGCGGTTATGCTAATTATATGTAGTATAATATCAAGTAAAAAGAATTGATAAAAAGTGACTGAAAATACAATGTGTACTTTCAGTCATTTTTGTAACTATAACATATCTTTACGTTTTAACCATACAGCTGCGATTATAGTTATAATAATAGAAACAAGCATTACTATGTGAAAGCTTCCAACTCCTGTTGGAAATGGAAAATCTATATTCATTCCTAAAAAACTAGCTACCATGGTTGGAAGTGAAATTATAACTGTAAGTGATGTTAAAATTTTCATAACAATATTTAAGTTATTAGATACCATAGTTCCAAAAATATCCACTATTCCATTTAAAATTTCACTGTATGTTTGGATCATCTCTATTGCCTGCTTATTTTCAATAATTGTATCTTCTAGTATCTCTTCGTCTTCTTCATATAATTTTATTGAACTACCTCTTCTTAGCTTTTCTAAAACAACTTGATTTCCTTTAATAGACGCATTAAAATATATCATACTTTTTTCAAATTTTAGTATTTTTAGCAATTCTTTATTCCTCATGCTTTTTTGCATATGCTCTTCAAATTCTTCTAAATCATTATTAATATATGTTAAATATCTAATATAGTCTTGTGCTATATCAAAAAGTATTTGAAATACAAATCTAGACTTTTTATCAGTTTCAATTCTATGAGCCTTATTAGTATTTAAAATACCTTCTACTGCATTTATTTTTGTAGGTGATATTGTGATAAATATATCATCTCTAATTAACACCATACCAAGAGGTAAAGTGGTATACATCTTTTCTCCATTTCTAATCTCAGTTACAGGTGAATCAACAATTATTAATACTGCGTCATCTTCAAAGTCAATATGGGCTTTTTCAGCAATATCCAAGGGGTAACGTAATAATTGTTCTTCTACATCTACCTTTCTTGCAATTTCTTTAATTTCTTCGTCTGTTGGTTCAACTATATTTATCCAACAACCTTTGATAGGCTCTTTTATTTGTTCAAGTTCTCTTTTTTCTAAATTAGTTTTGTATATATTTACCATAAACTCACTCCTTCCTTATTTAATTCTACATTTATTATGTTAATATGTCAAGAAATTATTATAATTTTCGAAAAATTTAACTTTTTTTATCTAAAAAACAACTAATGTAATGTGAATATATAAAGCTGTGTATACTATATAATAAATATGTGGGCAATGAGATTAAAAAAACTATTATTCAAAGTTATTACTCAACTTTTTGTTTAGTTTTTGTATATTATTTTTGTATAAATTTGAATAAAAATTTAGTATTCATTTTTACAATATGATAAAACTTTTAAAGACTATATGTGTATAGTTTATTAAGTGGTTAATATAAGTATATATAATTGTATATAAGTAGAATTTTGTAATAATATTAATGATTATTAATCAGTAATAAAAAACATTTATATTGATTTTAGTTATTGCTTGTTATATAATTATAAAATAAATATAGTAAATGTAGTAAAAAAGATAAATTTAAATGATATATAATTGTTAAAATTAATAGGAGGAAATTATGACTGAAAAAGAAAAAAGGGATAATCAGGAGTTATATGATGGTAGTTTCGATGAGGAATTAGAAAATGAATTAATACAGGCTAAAGATTTATGTTTTGAATATAACAATACAAAACCATCTGATAAGGATAAAAGAGAAAAATTAATAAAAAAAATATTGGGTAAAACAGGAAAAAATATTGTAGTAGAATCAAGTTTTGTATGTGATTATGGATATAATATATCTGTTGGTGAGAATTTTTATATGAACCATAATTGTGTTATACTTGATTGTGCCAAAGTTGAATTTGGAGATAATGTATTTGTTGCACCTAATTGTGGATTTTATACAGCAGGTCATCCTATTGATGTTGAGCTTAGGAATAAAAGATTAGAATATGCAAAACCAATAAAAGTTGGAAATAATGTTTGGATTGGTGGAAATGTTGTTGTACTTCCAGGAGTAAGTATTGGATATAATGTTACAATTGGGGCTGGTAGTGTAGTTACCAAGGATATACCATCAAATAGTATAGCAGTAGGTAATCCATGTAGAGTTATAAAAAATATTTAATATATAAAATAAGAAATATTAAAAGATTATTCTTAAAATTAGTTTATAAAGTCACCTTTTTTATTATTTTGAATATTAATAAATAGAGGTGAAAAGTATGAAATATGAATATTATGCATCAAATAATAATGGAAAAGATGATTATGGTTTAAAATGTGTTAATGAAAAATGTGAAGGTTTAATATGTAAAGAATTTAAAGTAAAGTTTCCACCACAATGTCAAGAATGTCAACCAGGAATTGAATCTGTAATGATACCACGTCCAATATTTTATAATCCAAATTATAGGGCTTGTGGTAAGCTAAGTGGAAAAGTAGCTATTGTTACAGGAGGGGACTCAGGTATTGGTAGAGCAGTGTCGGTTACATATGCAATGGAAGGAGCAAAAGTTGTAATTGTTTATCTTAATGAACATGGAGATGCAGAGGAAACTAAAAAATGTATTGAAAGTCTTGGTGGGTATTGTATGCTTATCTCAGGGGATTTAAAAGATCCTAATTTTTGTAAATCAGTAATAGATAATACAATTAATAAGCTTGGAAAAATAGATATATTAGTAAATAATGCAGGAATGCAATTTTATCAAAAAAGTCTTCTTGGTATATCAGACGAACAATTTGATTGTACGATGAAAACTAATATATATTCTATGTTTTATTTAACTAAAAATGCATTAAATTGTATGGCACCAGGAGCATCAATAATAAATGTAACATCTATAACTACTTTTGCAGGAGAGCCGGAACTTATTGATTATGTTACTAGTAAAGGGGCAATTGTAGGCTTTACTAGAGCATTAGCAGCTAATCTTGCAGATAAAAATATACGTGTAAATGCAGTATCACCTGGTGTTTTTTGGACACCACTTCAACCTGCTTGTTGGCCTAAAGAAAAGATCCCAACATTGGGGTCAGATTGTCCTATGGGAAGAGCAGGAAATACATACGAAATAGCTCCTATATTTGTGTATTTAGCTTGTGAGGATTCATCATATGTTACAGGTCAAGTTATGCATATAAATGGCGGACAATATATGGGTTAATGAAAGATATTAATTATAAATTACGAAAAGGGACTTTTTTTACGGCCCCTTTGTTTTTGTACTAGTTTTATATTATTATATCTTAAGTAGTATTTGATATATAATAAAATTTATTAATACGTATAAAAGTACTTGACATAATCTAATAAAAGTTGTATATTTATTTAAAGCAATATAAAATTTTTTATAACTATAAATTATATTTAAACTACATATTGTAGTAGAAATGGAGGAGCTAATGAAGGTGATAGGTATAACTGCAAAATCTGGAACTGGTAAATCTACTTTTGCTAAGTTACTTGCAAAAAAGTTACATTGTAAGTGTATTGATATTGATAAAATAGGACATAATGCTTTAATCCAGCCATATATATTAAATGATTTAATTAATAAATTTGGAAGTATTATACTTGACAGTGCAGGAAATATAGATAGGAAGAAACTTGGTGATATAGTTTTTTGCAAAAGACAGGAGATGCAAAAATTGACAGAGGCAACAGAAAAATATATATATGAAGTATTAGATAATACTTTATCTCAAAATGATAATGTTATAATATTAGACTGGATTTTGTTACCACATACAAAATATTGGGAAAAATGCAATTTTAAAATTTTAATAACTGCAGATGAAGAAGAAAGAAAAAGAAGGGTAATGCAAAGAGATAATATATCTGAAGAATATTTTTGTAAAAGAGATTTAGCAAGTATTGATTATTCACCATATAAATTTGATTATATTTTTAAGAATGATTATAAATTACAAACTATAGAAAATGGAATTAATGAAACTGGTAAAGAGTGTACCAAAAAATTAAAATTAGATATAATTTAATAAAGAATATCTTTAAATAGCGAAAAATACACTATATAATAAAAAGCATGGGATAAAAATCTCATGCTTTTTAAGTTAAAAAAATCTTTATTTATGCAACTATTCTTTTAAATATAAAACAAATAATTATTTAAGTTTAGATTTTTTCTTGATATAATTTCTTTTGGTATTCTTCAACTGGTGATATTTGACTTTCTACAAAATCGTGGAAATCATGTGTTCTGTCAAAATCAAAAGGTAGTAATGTAGCATTTAATGTTTCAAATCCTGTTTGAATATTATCAGCTATAATACTTTTAACTGGAATGTAATTCCCATATCCACCACCACAAATTGTTGCTAAAACTTGGTTATTAGATAATTTAAAGAAATGCAATGTATATCCTGGAATTATGACTTTATCAATTAAAGTATTATCACACCAAATTTTATCATCTGGAATATTTGATGATTCATCAATTATCTTGTTAGATGCACTATTAAGAGCAGACAGAACGTTACCATTTTCAGAATATGCAACTAATTTTTCTTTTCCAGTTTCAATATCTTTTTTTTCTACTCTAACTACTGGATATCTCATTGAACAACTAAAAACTTTAATATAACAACCATCATTTAATGCTTTTTCTAATCCTTTAAAATAAATATGCTCCATATTGTTTTTCCTCCTTAGGTTATATTAATAAAAAAAGTCAATAGTAGAACTTTAATAAACATATCAAAACTTTTTATAAAAAAATTTGTCACTTAACTTGTTTTGTTATAATTTCTAATATATCTTTTGGTAAGTATTTTGAAACATCTTTTTTGTTTCTAAGTAACTCCATAACCATACTAGAGCTAATATTACCTAAATTACCAGATCTAATATAAACTGTATCAAGACCAGAAATCTCCTCATTCGCCGATGCCAAGTTTTCTTCATATTGATAATCCATGCCATTTCTAATTCCACGAACTAAAAATGTAGAATTGTAATCAAGTGCTACGTCCACGGCAAGATTATCAAAAGTTATCACACTTACATTATTTAATTTTTCGTGAATTAATACTTTCTCAATTATATTTTTCATTAATTCACTATCAAATCTACGCTTCTTATCTGGATTAATTCCAATTCCTATTATAACTCTATCAAAAAGCTTAATAGATTGTTTCACAACGTGTAAATGACCATTTGTAAATGGATCAAAACTACCTGCATAAAAACCTACTTTCATTTGAAAAGCCTCCCTTATTATATTAATAAAATATGATATTAGGTTACAATAAAACTTATAATATTGTACCAAATTTCTAGCGAAAAGTCAAGTGTTATGTCAAATTTAGTGTGAT
>CAOKPF010000018.1 GCA_948470565.1 uncultured Clostridium sp. | reverse complement strand
GGGGATTGTGTCTTTTTTCGTAATTAAGGGATATTTTTTTCATAGTAGTAACAAAAATTTCATGAATTTACACTGTTTTTTTATATAAATACTTGAAAAATTACAACAAACATGCTACAATATAAATGTCGTTGTAGCGATACTTGTAGGGGTGTAGTTCATCGGTAGAATAAGAGTCTCCAAAACTCCAGAGGATGGTTCGACTCCTTCCACCCCTGCCAACTTATATATCAAATTAAGAATTTAGCAACTTGATGCAAACAATGTATCAAGTTTTATTTATATTTAAAGATATTCTTATTAGAGGTGGTTATGTGTATAATGTAATACGCTCAAAATATACTTATAATGGAACAGATATTTTAAAAAATAAATTAGATATTGTAGATAAAAGGAAATTAAGAAGCTATGAAAAAAAAATTGTAGCATTAAAACTAGTTGCGATAAATTTTGAAGATTTTGGAAATAAATATGATGAAGAAAGATTAAAAAAAATACACAGATATTTGTTTGAAGATATATATTATTTTGCAGGTGAGTATAGACAAGAAAATATTGAAAAGGAAAATTTTAGATTTTCTGAGTATGAATATATAGAAGAAAATATAAAAAAAATAATGAAATGTGTTAATTTAGTTGAATTAAGAGAGTATAGTTTTGATGAGTTAGTTTCAAAAATATCATATATTATGACAGAGCTTAATGTTTTGCATCCATTTAGAGAAGGAAATGGTCGAGCTATAAGGGAGTTTATAAGACAACTTTGTAATGAACTTGGTTATAAATTAGATTGGTATAGAATACCATACAAGATTATATTAGAAGCTAGTAAAGCAGCAGTATTAGATGATAGTATACAAGTTGAATTACTAAAAAGTAGTATGAAATATATTACTAGAAAATAATATTAAATATTAATATTTATTTTTGCATAAGTAAATGTAAAAAATAATAATTACATAAAAAATATGGTATTCAAAAAAGAATAACCATATTTTTTTACTTTATTTTAAAAAATAATATTATTTGTTTTTAACAACTTCAGAAATTGCACCAAGTGAACCCATAGCTTTTGTAGCATCGAATGGTATAAATACTTTGTTTGCACTTCCTTGTGATACTTTTTCAAGTGCCTCTAAAGATTTTATAGCTACAAGTTTATCATTTGGATTTGAATCCATTATAGCTTTGTATACCATTGAAATTTCTTGTGCTTTAGCTTCAGCTACTTTCTTGATTGCTTCAGCATTACCTTCAGCCTCAAGTACTCTTGCTTCTCTTGCACCTTGTGCTCTTCTAATACTAGATTCACGTTCTGCTTCTGCATCAAGTATTGTTGCTTGTTTTTTACCTTCAGCTAAAGTAATGTCAGCTTGACGTTTACCTTCAGCTTCAAGTATAGCAGCTCTTTTATTTCTTTCTGCATTCATTTGTTTTTCCATTGCATCTCTTATATCAGCAGGTGGTTTGATATCTTTTATTTCAACACGTTCAACTTTGCAACCCCATTTGTCAGTGGCATCATCTAAAACTTGCCTTAATTGGGTATTTATTGAATCTCTTGAACTAAATGTACTATCAAGATCCATTTTACCTACAATATCACGTATTGTTGTAATTGCAATGTACGCAATACCTTTTTGTAAACTTTCTATTTCATATACAGCTTTAACAGGTTCAGTTATTTGATAAAATACAACAGTATCTATTGTAATTGTTACATTATCTTTTGTAATAACACTTTGTGGAGTTACGTCCATAGTTTGTTGTTTTAAGCTTACAACAGCTCTTACATTATCAACGAAAGGTAATATAAAATTAAGACCGGCATTTGCAGTTTTATGATATTTACCTAAACGTTCAATTATTCTTACTTCTGATTGTCTGACTATTTTAATAGAAGCAATAGCAACAGCAACCACAATAACTAATAAAATTATAAAAAATCCTTCCATAAAAAACTCCTCCTAATTGTTTTGTTTAACTTTTAATTTTACGCCTTCAATTCCTGTAATAGTAACACTTATTCCATTTGGAATTATGCTTTCATTATCTGAGAAAGCAGACCATAATTCGCCAGCTACTTTTACTTGACCTGTTGAAGCAGAATTATCGATTTCCTTTATAACTACTCCTACTTTTCCTATTAGTGATGTACTATTCATTGGTACATCATTTGTTTTAAATAATTTTGTTATAATAGGTTTCATAAAAATGATTAATATTATTGTAGAAATGGCAAAAACTCCTACTTGAACAGGAAAACTAGCACCTAAAACAGCAGCTATAAATGCAAGAAAAGCGCCAATTCCTGGCCAAAACATAAAAAATGAAACAGTAAATATTTCAACTATAAGAAATACACCACACGCAATTAGCCACAAGGCCCATAATGGTAGCATATAAATTCCTCCCTCCTAGTTTAAATATAAACTTATACTTAAATTATACTATAAAAATTACATAATTACAACTAAAATCAGAAAATATTCTTGTAAAGTTAAAAAAAGATACCAATATAAATAGATTAAAGTAGAAATTACATAATTTTTGAAGAAAAATTGACATAACTTAAAAAATATAGTATAATTTGATAAACTAAAAAAACTTTTATATAATTAGAAGGAGGAAAAATTATGGCGAAAATTTTAAAAGAGGCAAAGGCAAATCTCCACATTTATGGAAAGCAGAAATAACATGTACTGGTGATGGATTTAAGCAAGAAAATGGGAAAATACCTTGTTGGCGATTAATTCAAATAGATGCTACTGATATATTATTTCGTGAAGAAAAAGATTTAGGCAAATCACAGAAATATTATGGAATTATTTGCCCTAGATGTCATTGTTTTACAAAAATAGATGAAGTTAAAATACCAGTAGTGATAAGAAATAATTGTAAATCATATCAAGTAGGTAAAAATGAAATTGAAAAAGCTTGGGGAGTGCATAAAAAGTAGCTGAAAGAATTATTTAATAAAAAACAGAGAATAAATAGTAATATATATTTACTCTCTGTCTTTTTATTTATTTGTTTGTCATGCTTTCCATTTCAAGTAAAAATTCCCACTTTTCATCAATTTCATTTTGTAACTTTTTAATCATCCATTCGTTACCGGGTTCCAACATATGTTTAAATCTTTTTTGGAGTTTTAAAAATTCTTCTATTGGTTTTTTATTAGCAGGTTTATATGTAATTTTGTACACGCCATTAGTAATTTCATATAAAGGCCAAAAGCAAGTTTCAACTGCTAGTTTTTCAAGGGAGGCTAATTCTTCAGTAGGGTACCCCCAACCTCTGGGACATGGAGAAAATGCAGATATATATGTTGGACCTTCAGTATAAATTGCTTTTTGAGCTTTTTCATATAAATCTTTTAAATTGCCAATTAATGCAGTTTGTGCAACATATGGTATATTATGTTTTGCTACTATTTCAGTTAAGTCTTTTCTAGCATAGGTTTTTCCAGGAAGTTTATTTCCCACTGGAGATGTTGTTGTATCAGCAAAATGTGGGGTAGACGAAGAGCGTTGAGTACCAGTATTCATATATGCACCATTATCATAACATACATATGTAATATCATGTCTTCTCTCCAGTGCACCAGATAAAGATTGTAGTCCTATATCTAAAGTTCCACCATCACCACCAAAGGCAATAAATTTAGTATTTTTAGTGATTTTCCCTTTTTTCTTTAATGAATTATATGCAGTTTCGGCACCTGATAGGGCTGCTGCTGTACATTCAAAAGCAGTGTGTAAAAATGAGCAGTTTTTCCAAGAAGTGTAAGGATAAATGCAAGTAGATACTTCTAAACAGCCAGTAGCACATGCAATTACAGCATTATCATTAGGTTCTAAAGCTCTAAGTACTCCCCTTACAATGGGTGGAGCACCACAACCTGCACACATTCTATGACCAGGAGAAAGTCTATTTTCTTTTTGAATTACTTCCTTTAAATTATACATCTTCCATTCCCTCCTTCTCAAAACCAATGTAATTTTTGATTTTATCTATTTTACCTGTATTTGCTATAATTTGTAATTTATCATATATCGCTATTATATCATTAGCAGTTGTATCACAACCCCCAAGTCCATATATATAATTTATAGTTGGAACATTTATATTATTTGTGTACATTGCTGATGTAATTTCTCCAAATAAAGGTCCACTATATCCATTAACACTATCGCATTTGTCCATTATAGCTAGGGCTTTTAGATGTTTTAATTCATTTGTTATTTCACTATATGGAAGTGGTCTAAAACATCTAGGTTTTAGCAAACCTGCTTTTATACCTTTACTTCTTAATTTATCAATTACATATTTTGTAGTACCAGCAGTTGAATTTAAAACAATTATTGCAATATCAGCATCATTTAGCATATATTTTTCAAATAAATCATATTTTCTACCAGATATTTTATAGAATTTCTCAGAAATATCTGTTATTATATCTTTAGAACTTTCCATTGCTTCTGCTAAACCAATTCTAAATTTAAAGTAATCTTTTTGTAATGCTAATGGACCAATTGAAATATTTTGTTTTTCATTTAGTAAATATTCATCTGGTGTATAATCTCCTATAAATTCTCGTACTTTATCAGTCTCAAGCAAAGATATATTTTCAACAGAATGTGAAGTAATAAAGCCATCATAACATACCATGACCGGTAATTTGGCAGTTTCTGTAATTTTTATCGCCATTATAGTATTATCATATGCTTCCTGATTGTTTTCACAATAAAGTTGTATAAATCCGCAGTCCCTAACTCCCATTGAATCTGAGTGATCATTATGAATATTTAATGGTGCAGATAGTGCTCTGTTAGCACAAATTAGAGTTAATGGTAGTCTTAGACCAGAAGCTACATATAACATTTCAAACATGAGTGCAAGTCCTTGTGATGAAGTAGCACTCATTACTCTAGCACCTGCAGCTGAAGCTCCTATACATGCAGAAATTGCACTATGTTCACTCTCTACTGGAATAAATTCAGTATCAACACTTCCATTTGCTACAAAGTTTGAGAAGTATTGAGGTATTTCAGTAGATGGAGTTATTGGGTAAGCTGCTACAACATCAGGATTTATTTGTTTCATAGCAGTAGCAACTGCTTCATTTCCACTTAATCTTTCACGTATAGACATATTAATCATCCTCCTTAACATCTTTCATTTCTATGGCATTAAAAGGACAGACATTTGCGCAAACTCCACAACCTTTGCAATAATCTAAATCAAAATTATCAATTATTGCATTTTTTTGTATTATACATGCTTCAGGACAATATGGTACACATAACATACAATTTTTGCATTTATCCTTGCTATGTTTTGGATATCTTGATTTCCAATCTCCAGTTTTAAATTTTACAGAATTTCCATCTTTTAATATATTAGATGTATATGTTTTTTTATTCATTTTTGCCTCCTTTTACTTCATCATAAGCATGTATAATAGTTTGCATATTGGGTTCTATTACTTCAGGTTTTCTAGCAAATTTGTGTACAAATGCATCTTTCAAATTGTGTAAAAATTCATCTTTTCCCATTAATCCACTAATTTTTATAACTGCAGCAAGAAGTGCAGTATTTGGATAATTTGCTTTTAAATATTTTTGACTAATACTTGTAGCATCTAATATGTATAAATTACCGTTATAATTGTTTAGTTTTTTTCTAACTGCTTCTACTGAGCTATTAGTATTTATTAAAATTGTTCCATTACCTTTTAAACCTTTTGTAATATCAATATCTCCTATTAGAGTATCGTCAACTACAACAACAAAATCAGGATTATATATGTTTGAATGAATTTTAATAGGTTTATCACTTATGCGATTATAAGCTGTAATAGGTGCTCCCATTCTTTCAGGTCCATATTCTGGAAATCCTTGTATATATTTGCCTGTATTAAATGCTACATCAGCAAGTAGTAAAGAAGCTGTTTTTGCACCTTGACCACCTCTACCATGCCATCTTATTTCAATCATTAAAATTCCTCCTTTTATATGATTTAATATTTAAATATTATTTAGTAAATTATATATCTAGTTTATTCATTAGTCAAGGAAAAATTCTTTATAATTATTTTTATAAGTTAGTATTTAAAAGTTTTATTACTACTATGAAAAAATATCCCTTAATTACGAAAAAGGACATAATACCTCTTTCACAAAAGGATGTCATCTTGACAAATTCTCTGGAAATGATATAAAATTATATCAGTAATATATTTATTTAAGAAGGAAAATAAAAATTATTTTTTTATTGTTTGATTGCTATAATTATTTAATATAAAATTTGAGTTATTTAAAAATTAAAAATATAAACTCAAAATAAAATAATTAGTTACATGATAAAATATTTTAATAAATTAGAAATAATTTTAAATGTAAATAATTTTTTAATTTTTTTCTAAAAGAAAAAATTATAGTGTAAATATAGGTAAAAAATTAGAAAATAAAATTGATAATACTAGATAAAATAATAATAGAATAAATTATAATTTTTAGATAATAAAAAATAATATATTGCTAGAACCTTAAGATTCCTATGTTTTTTGTTAAATTAAGGAAATTTTTTTATAAAAATCTAATAGTAATATTTCATTTGTGTTACAATTATGTTACAAAAAAATAACATTTAAAAAAAATGAAAAAAAAGTATTGTAAAAAAAAAAAAAATGTGGTAAAGTATATTTTAAGGAAAGTATATTTCTTGAAAAAAAGGTAAATTTATCAAGAATATATTTGTTTTGCTAGGGAAAAATAATAAAATAATGAAAAAACAAAAGAAGTAAAGGAGAAATTATGGCAAGTTGTTTAGGTATTTATTCTAACCAAGATATTGTAAAGTATGCTAAAATCTCAATGGGAAATGATGGAAAATTTAAAATTGAGAAAACAGGCGTAAGATTTATAAGTAATCTTAATGGTAAAGAATTAATAAATAGTATAATAGAGGAAACTGATAGTAAGGATATACCAATTATAATAAATCCTCAATCAGATCAGTTTGTAGATTTGCAAGTATTAGCACAAGTTCAAAATAAGACTTCATATATTGAAGATGCATTAAAAATGGAATTTGAGGCTTGGTGTGAGAAAACAAAAAATGATTCTTCTAATTATTCATATGTATATTTAATATCAGAATATAAAACGGCAGATAATAAATATAACGCTGTACTTGATGTAACAGAGAAGAAAGAAATTGCTAATATAAAAAGTATGATAAATGGTAATATAGCAAGTATTATGCCTTCACAATTAATGATGCATAAAATTGTTCCTCAAGATGAGGATAATTATGTACTAGTAAATTTAGATGATAAATTATCTATTGTAACAATAGTAGATAAAAAAGTGGCTGATGTAAAAGCATATAGTACAGGTATGCATGAGATATTTTCTGATTTTAGATTAAAGCTTGGTTCATATCAAAAAGCATATGAGGCATGTAAACAAATAAATGTATATACTGAAGGAAAATCTATTAATGATCCAGATTTAGAAGTTGTTACAGAACAAGTATTACAAGAAGTATTGAAAAATGTATTAGTAGCAGTAAATAAAAATAGAAAAAGTATAAATAAAGTTATAATTACAGGTATAGGAACAGTATTTACTAATATAGATATTTTATTTACAGAATTTTTAGACATAAAAAGTGAAATATTAAAGCCTGACTTTTTAGACGATGGAACTAATATAAGAAATATTGCTGAAACTTTGGAAACAATACAGGCAATCGCTCTTGCTTGTGGGTATTTAAAACCTGATAAAAAGACAACTATTGATTATGTAACATTTAGTAATGTTAATAATAAATTTTCATTTAAAGAAATGTTTGCATTTAGTAATAAAAAAGAAGATGGCAGTGGTAATTCTACAGGTAAGCGAAGAAAAGAGGATAAAACTCAGGGAACTGAAAAATCGAAACCTAATGTTATTTTTGAGGGAATAGAGTTTGATAAAATTACGCCATATATGGTATGTGGCAGCATTATAATAGGTTTAACAATTATAACTTATATAATATTTGGTCAAATATATACTGCTAGTATAAATAAGATTGTAAAAGATATAGATAAGAATATAGCAGATGTACAAAATGGACTTTCTAGTATTTCAGAGGATACCAATTATATAACTCAAAATACAAGTAGGTACTCGACAGTAAATAGTAGAGTTGAAAGTCTTGTCAGTCAAATAGAAGGCAATCAAATAGGAAAGTTTTCTACATATAATGTAGCATCGTTTTTACAAAATATTATAAAAATTATTCCAACTAATGTACAGTTAATATCAATTAGTTCTGATGATAATAAGAAGATTACTATGAAGGCGACTTCTAATAATTATGCTAATTTAGGATATTTTATAGCACAATTAAAATTACAAAATGTACTTAATGATGTAAAAGTCAATAATATTGAAAATGGTGATATAATTACAATTCAGATAGGTGGTGAGTTACCATAATGTCTATTTCAGATAATTTAACAAAATTAATAATATCAATAATTATATTTATAGCATTTTTCACAGCTATAGTATATTTATTAGTTACTGGATTAGAATTAGGAAATTTTAGAGTACTTCCTGTATCAGAGTTAATAAGTCAAAAAGATGAGATTGATAAAAGGCAATCAGATTTAGATTTACAGCTTACTAGATATGAGCAATCAATAAAAGAAAGTGAAAATGCAAAAACACAATTTGCTGCTCAAAAAGCAAA
The DNA here is from genome assembly GCA_948470565.1 of uncultured Clostridium sp. Classification (GTDB taxonomy): domain Bacteria; phylum Bacillota; class Clostridia; order TANB77; family CAG-465; genus CAG-465. Next base: position 21,365 of record CAOKPF010000018.1, on the reverse strand, counting down.
ATATGAATCTATAAGCAATGAAACAATAAAAATTATAGAAGAGGCAACTACTGAAGAAAGTTATAACATTGAGTATATGTGGATTAAATTAGGGAATTATGCTAAAAAGAATAATTTATCAATTGTAGTAGTTGAACCTGGTGGAACAGCAAATGCACCAGTAGATAATAATGCAACTGCAACTACTACATCTACGTCATCAAGTAATACTACTACCCAAGATAATACAGTAACAGATAATGTAATTTCTAGTGGAAATGCACTTCAAATTCAAATTGAGGGTAGCTATATGAATGTTTCAGATTTTATATTTGAAGTTGAAAATGATACAGAGTTAAAATTCAAATTAGATAATATTTCGATGACATATGTAGGGGGAACTACAATAAAAACTACATTTAATGTAAAAAATATTACAATAAATAAATAGGAGAGTTGATATGAAAAAAATATATATTATAACTTTTTCTGTTTCAGTTATAGCTTTATGTGCAACAGCAATGATCACACTTATGTTAATGTTACCACAATCTACTGGTAACATACCATTAAATATGTCAGAATATACTAAAGTTTCTAGATCAGAATTTACTTATGAACAAACAAAAAATGTGAGTGAAGAAGCGCTACATAAAGAATATGATATAACAGCTGAACAGATACAAGGATTTATAGATAATAAACAATATAGGACAGGAAATGCAGATCCATTTACTGATAAATCTAGTTCTAGTGGAAATCAAACAAGTAATAATAACAATAATAGTAACAATAATGGCACTAGTTCTAATGGAAATGGAAGTACAAATAATGGAACTACATCATCAAATACTACTACCTCAAATATAGCAACTGAAAAGACAACTAATAGTAATGGTGGAGTAGCAAATCCTAGTTCTACAAATAAATAAGGAGAGGGCATGAAGAATAATATTAGATATTTAGCTATATTAATTGCACTTACAGTAATAATTATAGTGATGACTATATATATATTATTTTTTAATTCATCACAGAAAACAAGTGAAACAGAAACTGAATTTATAAAAAATATGCTTATTATTCAATCTAATTTATCATATTATATTGGTAGTACATATTCAGAAACATTTGGTATATATGATAAGGAAACCATTATTAAAGGAACAGAGAATACTAATGAACAAGAAAATATAAAACAGCTTCAATCACTTGTAAATAGTGAAGAAAAAATAGAAGAAAATGGAGTCACAGCATATAAGGTAAATATTCAAAATATAGAAAGTGTATTAAAAATAGATTTGCCAAGCTATGAAGGAATTGACTTTTATATACAAAATGGTGATACAATCAAAGTTAATTTTAATGAAGTGCCTACATGGTGGACAGAAATTTGTGACATATTTAAGGTAGGCAAATAATTGTATTTTAGGTTGAAACATTTTTTTAAGTGTTTTAATAATATATTTTATAAGGAGGAGCTTTTATGAAAGCAAAAAAGGGTATTTCTTTAATCGTATTAGTTATAACTATTATAGTTATAATAATTCTTGCTGGAGCAGTTATATTGAATTTAACACAAAATAATCCAATTAATTCAGCAAAAGTTGCAAAGATTGTTCAAGAAAGGGAATCTTTGGAATCATCAATATCTCTATATTTATCTAGAGTTATTGCTTCAACAAGTGGTGATTATACAGTAGCACAAATCTTAGAGGGAAAAGCAATTAAGAGACCTGCTAATTCTGAGACAAGTACACCAGCTACATACTATGATGCATTAGTAACAACTTCTACTGAAACTGTTGGTACAACTACTGTTAATGGATTTATTTCAAATCCAAGTTCAGTAATAGACTTAAATCCATCTACAGCTTCTGGTACTTGGTATGTAGACACAGCAACAGGTAAATGTTATTTAGTAGTATCAGCTTCTGATATACCATCTTGGATAGAAGTTGAAGATGGAACTACAGAAATTATAAATCAAACATTAGCTGAATTTGTTGTTATTAAATAATTAGACATAAATATATTAAATACTAAAAATAGGAGGAAAATATGAAAGCGAAAAAAGGTATTTCTTTAATTGTATTAGTAATAACAATTATAGTAATAATCATACTTGCTGGAGCAGTTATATTAAATTTAACACAAAATAATCCAATTAATTCAGCAAAGGTAGCAAGACTTGTACAAGAAAAAGAGTCATTAGAATCTGCAATTTCCTTATATTTATCACAACAAATAGCTAAAACAAGTGGAGATTATACTGTAGAACAAATTTTAACAGCTAAAACTTCTTCAGGAGCAATTTCTGGAATGACTGCTTTAGTCGGAACAAACGCTTTAACAAGCAATACTAAAGCTCAACAAATGAATGCAGCACTTTCAAAAACATTACTAGGAATTACTCCATCTAGTTCAGCAGCTTGGTATGTTGATGTAACAAGTGGAAAATGTTATTATAAAGCTGCAAGTGTTGAAGAATGGATGAAAAATGAAACTGCTGATACAACTATTACAAACCCAACATTAGCTGGTTTTGTTGTAACAGAATAACTAAATTTAATATTGAAAATTATATAAAACTAATACGATTAGGTAAAGACATATATGCAAACGTGTATATGTCTATACCAATATATATATGTTTTAGAGTATATATTATGTATATATTGTAAAATGTATATAGTATAAGGGGGAGAGAAATGGTATTATTTTGTGAAATATTTGTATATGTATGTATATTTTTTATCGGTGCTTTGTTTGGGAGTTTTTTCTCACTTGCAACATATAGATTGCCAAAAAAAGAAGATATAATAGCAACTCGTTCATATTGTCCAAAATGTAAGCATGAATTAAATTTTTTTGATTTATTACCAGTATTAAGCTATATTTGTTGCTTGGGTAGATGTAAGTATTGTAAAGAAAAAATAAGTAAGATATATATATTGTTAGAGGCTTGTAATGGAACATTATTTTTAGTATTTTTTATTTTTCTTACTAGTATACTAGGTTTTTCAGTAAAAAGTTTAGCAATATTTATGGTAATAGCTATTGTTTATGCAGTTATTTTTGTTATAGTAGGAAGCTGTATTAGAAGTAAATTTGTAATTAATAATGATATAAATAGTAATGGTAATGCAACTTGCAATGCTATAAATTCAAAACTTTCTTCGAAAAGTGGAGTATTTTTAACAGAACTTATTATTGCAATTGTATTATTTGTAATTTTACTTTCCACTTCTATTATTGTTAGAAGAAATTATATAGGTAAGGTAAATGACACAAAAATGAGATCAAATGCAGTGGCAATAGCTGTAAAGAATATAGAGTTATCTCTTGCAACAGATTATGATTTATTAAACTCATATACAAGTGTTGAAAAAATTGATAATGCAGATTATTCAGTTTCGGTAGAAGTTACAAAGTATAGTGATGAAGATGCAACAAAGGAGGATTTAGTTAAAAAAATATTGGTAAGTGTAAAGTATGGTAAAGATACTAATATGCAGGAATTTAGATTAAATACAGTAAAAGGTAAGGTGTAAATATGAATAGAAAAAGTGGCATAACTTTAGTTTCAATTATGATATACGTATTGCTATTCTTTGCATTTTCTACACTTGCTATATCTTTAAGTAGTAATATGAATATGAATTCTTTATCAAAAAAAGGTGAGATAATAGTAAATGAAGGCTATGATAAGTTATCATATAACTTAATAAATAGTGCAAAAAATAGTAATAGTGTCGATATTATTGCAGATAGTGTTGTATTTGGAAATAATGATGAATATTCTTTTGATTTTGATAAAAAAGTAATCTTAAAAAATGATACAGTACTTATAAAAAATGTAGAAGATTTTAAAATAATAAATTCAAGTGATTTTGTAAGTGAGGAAAAAATTGCAAATTTTGACAGTAATATACAAAATATTTCTTTTAGTGTTACATTGAAAAAATATAATGTGGATAAAAATGAGAATATTTTTGTTACTTTAGGAGAATGATATGAAGGTAAATAAGAGAAAAATAGGTTCAGGAATAATTGTAGTTATATTTTGTAGTTTAACATTATATGTATATACGATGTCTACATTTTCTGAGGAAGAGTACTATAGTGTTTTACAAAATAAATATGAAAAAGATATAGTAGAACAATATGAAAAAAATTACAATGACATAGAAAACTATTATAATTTAATATTAGAAAAAAATAGAATGAGGGAGTGATAGTATGTTTGAAAATATAAAATCTAAGAAAAATCCTATAGGTGTAGAATTTATAAAAAAAGGATTACTTACAGATAATCAAGTAGATAGAGTATTACAATATCAAAAAGAACATAGAGAATTAAAATTTGGAGAAATTGTTGATATACTTGATATGTGTGATAAAGCTCAAATACTTGAAACCCTTGCATATAAACTTGAAATAAGTCCAGTTTTATTGGATGGTGATATTGAGGTTGATCCTGTAAAATATGTTCCAAGAGATATGATAATAAATTATAGAGCAATGCCTTTTGATATTGAAGGAAATGTAGTAAAAGTTGCATTTTCTGATCCATTAGATGTAAATAAAGTAAAAGAAATTGAGCTTCTTTTGATGAATGCTGGTTATACGATGGAAGTATATCTTACTTTGTATACTTCTATAATGAAACAAATTGAAAAAATAAAAACAGTTGATAGTAAATTTGTTAATAAGGAAGAAAAAGATGTAACTAAACTTATTGATAATATAATTATGACTGCTATTCAAAAAAGAGCTAGTGATATTCACGTAGAGCCAATGGAAGATAAAATTAGAATAAGATTTAGAATTGATGGGGAACTTGTTACAATAACTGAGTTACCTAAGAGTAGACAGGAAATTATAGCTGGAAGATTAAAATCTATATCTAATATGTATCAAGAAATTACATATGATCAGGATGGTAGTATAAATACTTATGATAATTTTAGTATTCGTGTATCAAGTCAAAGAAATGTTAATGGTGAAAAGTTTGTTTTAAGGTTGTTAAAGAAAAATAGAGAGGCTAAAAATCTGTTTGAGTTAGGATTTGCAGAGGATGAGGAATTGGTTGAAAGAGCTTTTGATAAAAGGAATAGCATTATATTAATATGTGCTCCTACTGGTGAGGGTAAAACTACTACTTTGTACAGTGCTATTGAATATTTGGATAAACCAGAAATAAATGTTATAACTATTGAAAATCCAGTTGAAAGAAGATTAAAGGGGATAAACCAAGTTGAAATTGGTCCTAATATTACATTTGAATCTTCACTTAGAACAGTTTTAAGACAGGATCCAGATATTGTTCTTGTTGGTGAGATAAGAGATGAAGAAACAGCAAAAATTGCAATTGAGGCAGGTCAAACAGGTCACCTTGTGCTTAGTACAATACATACAACTAATGCGGTTGAAGCCATAACAAGAATAAGAAAAATGGGAATTTCAGATTATGATGTATCAGCTACTCTTGTTACTTCTATTTCACAAAGACTTGTAAGGCGTTTGTGTGAAAGATGTAAAAAACCTCATGTATTAACTGATATGGAAAGAAGATATATAGAGAAAGTTACAAAAATTACAGGGCAAGAGTTTGATTTAGATAATGCACAATTATTTGAACCAGTTGGTTGTAAATATTGTAATGATATTGGCTATTATGAAAGAATTGCTTTATACGAAGTTTTATGTATAGATGATTATTTAAAAGACTTGATAGCAGAAGGAAAATCTACAATAGAAATAAGAAAGTATGCAGTTGAGAATACTGATTATAAACCATTAGTTGTAGATGGCGTAAAAAAAGTTTTAAATGGAATTACAACAATAAATGAGTTAAAAAGGAAAATAACTATTTAGTAAGGAGAAAATATGGATTTAATATATTCAATAATATCAAAAGCTATTGAAATGGAAGCTACTGATATTCACTTAGCACCTCATTTGGTGCCTGTGTACAGGGTTAATAGAAAATTAATATTTGATGAGGGAATGATTCCAATGGATGAACTTTCATTAGATGAATTACTTAAGTTTTTTTATAACAATACACCTGCTCTAAAAGAAAAATTTGAAGAAAGAAAACAAGCGGATTTTTCATATTCATATAAAGATACTAGATTTAGAATAAATATTTCAATGACTAAGGGATTACCAGCATTTTCATTTAGGGTTATACCTAATGGTGAAATTGATATGGGCGCGCTTGGGATAAGAGATATAATAAAAAAGATGCAAAGAATCCATTCAGGTATGATACTAGTAACAGGTAAAGTTAATTCAGGTAAGTCTACAACAATGAATGCTTTTTTGCAAGAAGTAAATAAAACTGAAAATAAAAAGATTGTTACATTAGAAGATCCAATTGAGTATTTGCATGAATCAAATAAATCTATAGTTATTCAAAAGGAGATAGGTGAAAACTCTGATGTTTTAAGTTTTAAAGATGGACTTGTTAACTTGTTAAGAGAAGATGCTGACATTGCAGTATTAGGTGAAATTAGAGATAAAGAAACAATGAATGTTGCAATTGATTTGGCTGAGGCAGGTGGGATTGTAATTGGGACTTTACATACTCGTTCTTGTGGTGAAACGATTGAAAGAATTATAAATATGTACGACTTGGAATATCAGATGGCTATTAAAAATTCTATGTCTTCAGTTTTAAAAATGGTAGTATCACAAAGACTTGTTGTAAGTACTAAAAATAATCTTGTATTAGTACCTGAAATAATGATGGTAAATAGTACTATATCAGCTCAGATGAGGCAAGAAAAGTTTAGTGTATCTGATATAGAAGATTCTATTCATACACAAAGAGATAATGGATGTCTTAGTTATGAAACATCATTTGCTGATATGTATGCAAAAGGAATTCTTGACATGGCTACAATAAAAGAAAATATAGATGGAAATAGACTTAATACTATAAAAGACTTAATTGTAGCTTTTGGTGGAGAAATAGTACAATAATAACTGGAGGTGTGAAATTTGCCAAATTACAAGTATAGAGTTATATTTGAAGATGGAAGAATTGGAAGAGGTAAAATAATAGCAGCTAATCGAGCAAGTGCTATAGATAAATTAAAAACAGATAATAATCAACCTATTATGTTAAAAAAAATGAATGATTATGCTAAGTATAATACGAAGGTAGATTATAGAAAGATTAAAAAAAATCCTGCCGCTGCACGTTCCAAAAAAAAGAAAAAGAAAATAGATATTACGAAAATGACCTTAAAAGAATTAAAAGAAATGGACGTGCATCCATTTACTACCATTAAGCCAAAAGATATAATAGCATTTGTAAATGATATATATATTTTGAAACAATCAAAATTTACTAATGTCCAAGCTCTTCAGGCTGTTTATGATGGAACTGAAAATCCTGTGTTTAAAGATGTTATTGAAGATTTACTTATTGGAGTTGAGTCAGGAGAAAGATTGTATAATATGATGGAAGTATATCCTAAAGTTTTTCCACCAATGTTCGTAAATTTCGTAAAAGTTGGTGAAGAATCTGGTAACTTAGATACTGCGTTATTATACGCAAGAGATTATGTCGAAGAAAATAGAGTATTAAAAAAGAAAATAGTAGGAGCAATTGTGCCAAGAGTATTACAATTTGCCCTTATAATTATAGCTATGTTTATAGCACTTATTATTGGTGTACCAATAGTTCAAGAAGTATATGATATGTTTGATTCCGATCAACAGATACCTAAAGCTACACAAATAGGTCTTTCTGTAGCTCAGTGGTCGGTAGAGCATTGGTATATGTTTGTAATTATAATGGCAGTAGTATATGCAATTTTCTATATATATACACATACTGGTAGAGGAAGATATAATTGGGATAAATTTTTAATGACATGTCCAGTTTTAGGTGATCTAGTAACAAATATTATAATTAGTAAGTTTTTTACTGCTATGTTACTTAATTTAAAAAATGGTATGAGAATACAAGAAAGCTTAGATGTATCTAAGAGTGTAAGCTCTAATTATTATTTTTTATCTGCACTGGAAACTGGTAAGGCTAATATTTTGTCAGGTGGCTCATGGATTGAACCATTTTCAGAAAATAAGATATTTAAACCTATGGTAAGAGAAATGCTAACAATTGGTATGAAAACCGATTTAACTGAAATGATGGAAAAAGTAAATGAATATATAAGAAGTGAAATAAATGAGGCATTAGAAAGATTTGTAAAAGTATTACCAGAAGTTACATATGCTATTGTTGGTGTGGCATTAATAGCATTTGTTATAACGGTTATGATACCTTTAATAAATGTATATATGGGATCATTTATTTCCATAAGTTAAAAGATTATAATAGAAAAAGTCATATTATTATAAAGTATAAAAGTAAAAATCATTGAAAATACATATGTAATTCAATGATTTTATTTTATCATAAACATAAATACTTAGCTTGACATCATTAAATATTATGATATAATATGCTTATTATTAGATTAATGTGTATAAAATTATATGCACAGGTTTTATATAAAAATATAATTTTTGAAAGAAGGAGCTAATATGAAGAACAAAATAAAAATTTATTGATGAAAGAATATGTAAAGAAGTGAAGTAGAAAGATTGTTATTATCTTGAATTTTGGTATTATCTATATAATCAAAGACTTAGTGTATGGAGTATAGTTAGTGATATTTTATTTTTTATTGTAGTAAATGTCATAGTAGGTGATGCGTTATTAAAAGTTTTTGAATGTGAATTTTATCAAAAGAGTAGTGTAGATGTTGTTGATAAGTACCTATCTAATAAATATATTGAAGTTATTCCAATAAAGGCAAATGAATATGAAAAACTTATTATAAGTTTGCCCAAGTATGCTAAACTCTATGCTATTATTTGTGGAGATGATGAAGTTAAAATAATGAGAGTAAGTATTTCTAAATATATTATAGGTGTTAGAATTAAAAAACATTGATACTATTTTTTGTTCTATTATCATATAATAATGCATTAATTATTAATTTAATTTGTAATAAAAAGTCTGTATCATTAAATAAATGACTGCAGACTTTTTATTATTATAAACTCAAATAATCAAGTATTTTCAGCAGAATTTTCTTGTACAAAAGTATTTGCAGGTGCTGTTATTTTTTCAATATTACCAACTTTAATAATAGGTCTTACTCCATTATATTCACCTTTTATAATAACTCCTGTAACTTCAACCCACTCATTGTCTAGTAGTTTATTTGAATTTTCGCAAGTACATAATATTCCAGCAACAATGTCTTGACCATCTACAATAGTATCTCTACCACATACAAAATATTCATCTTTAAAGTCAGGCATTCTAAAAACATATCCACTGATTTTAATAGTTTTTCCTAGGTTTTGATCTATATTTTCATGTATAAGTTTTAGTGAGGCTATATAGTTTTCCTCCGTAATTACATAGTCATAAGTATCAGAATTACTATTTACACTGCTTATTCTGCTACTACTTCCAAATTCGACTATTGTTACAACTATAAGAGAAACAACAATACAAAATATTAATATCTTTTTAAAATCAAGTTTAAAATTAACAACAAACATAAATTCACCAGCCTTTAATTTAGTACATTATATTCATAAAAATTATATATATGAAAATGAATTTAAGTATTTAATTTTTAAAAGTTTATAAAATAAAAATATTATGTAAAAGAATGTTAGCATTTATACTGTATGATAGAATAAGTGCAATATCATTTATATGTAAATAATTAATTAAAATGTTAATTTGCAAAATTCATTTTGAATAATTTTTTATAAAAAAATTCAAACAAAAGTTTGACATTATAACATATATATGATATAATTCAGAAAAACAAAAGTTCTAAGGGAGGAAATATGGAAAAATTAACTGTTCAAGAAGAAAGAGTATATGAATATTTAAAAAAGGAGATAAATGATACAGGTTATCCACCATCAATAAGGGAGATATGTGCAGCTTTAAAGTTTAAATCTACATCATCAGCTCATCAATATATTGCTAGACTAGCAGATAAAGGGTATGTAGAAAAGAAAAATTTAAAGACTAGAGCTATACGTATTGTTGGTGCTGAACCTGTTGTATCATTACCTGTAATTGGAAAAGTTGCTGCTGGAGAACCAATACTTGCACAAGAAAATATAGAGGATTATTTTTCAATAGGAGAAACATTTTTTAATAACTGTGTACATGGCGAGGATAATTTTATCTTGAAAGTACAGGGAGAAAGTATGATAAACATTGGTATAAATGATGGAGATTACATAGTAGTTTCAAAACAAAATACTGCTAGAAATGGACAAGTCGTTGTAGCTATGATTGATGGAAATGCTACTGTAAAAACTTTTTATAAAGAAAAAGATCATATAAGGCTTCAACCAGAAAATGATACAATGGAACCTATAATTGTAAATAATGCCAAAATAGTTGGAAAAGTAGTAGGATTATTTAGAAAATTCTAATAAAATAATAATATGAAAAAAGTAGCAAAATATCTAAATTTTGGTACTTTTTTATGTTTTTTCTTGAATTTGTAATAAATATATAATATAATAAAAACAATTTAATGTACCGAAAGGTGGAGAAAATGAAAAAGGTAAAGTTGATATATAATTCTTCTGCAGGTCAGAGTAAATTTAGGTATTTTTTAGATACGATAATAGAGAAATTTACAAAAAATGATATTGAAGTTACTATGTTTAGAGTTGGTGAGAATACTGATTTAGAAGAGTATATTTTAGGTTCGTCTACTGAAGAAATTTATGGAATTGTAGTAGCTGGTGGAGATGGTACTGTAAACAGAGTTGTAAATATAATGATGAAAAATAATATAAAAGTGCCACTTGGAGTAATACCAGCGGGCACTTCAAATGACTTTGCAAAACATATTAAAATGCCAAATAATTTTTCTGAGTGTATAGATAAAATATTAAATGGAAAAATAGAACAGGTTGATGTTGGACTTGCAAATGATAAATATTTTATAAATGTATGTTCTGCTGGACTATTTACTAATACTTCACAAAAGGTAGATACTAATTTAAAAAATGCAGTAGGTAAACTTTCTTATTTTATAACTGGTGCACAGGAAATGTTTTGTTTTAAACCGTTTGAAGTTAAAATTGAAACTGAAACAGATATATTTATAGAAAATATTAACCTATTTTTAGTATTTAATGGCAGTAGCGTTGGTGGTATGGATAAGTTCACTAAGGACTCTAGTATACAAGATGGTTTGCTAGATATAGTAATAATTAAAGAGTGTTCTATCCCAGAGGCAAGTGCTTTAGTTGGTAAAGTATTAACTGGTACTCATTTTGATGATAAAAATGTAATTTACTTAAAAGAAAAATGGATTAATATAATAAAAACTAAAGGTAAAGCTGATTTGCCAGATGTTGATGGTGATGAAGGTCCAGATTTTCCTTTGGAAATAAAGTGTATTGAAAAGGGGCTTGATATGTTCTTGTAATTGTGAGGTGAATTTATGAGATTTGAAGAGCAAATAAGAGAACAAATGAGAAGAAATGAAAATAATTTAACAGAAATTGCGTGCAGGTCATGCGACAGCATTAAGTTACATGCTGATAGTGACGATATACGATTGCAATTTGAAAGAGATGCAGATAGAATAATACATACTTTAGCATATACAAGATATATAGATAAAACACAAGTCTATAGTGATGCTGACAATGATAATATATCTAAAAGAATGACTCATGTTCAATTTGTAAGTAGGGCTGCAAGAACAATTGCAAGAGCGTTAGGTTTAAATGAGGATTTATGTGAGGCAATAGCACTTGGACATGATGTTGGACATACTCCTTTTGGTCATCTTGGAGAGGCCATTTTAGATAAATTGTCAACCCAAAAAATGGGAATTGGATTTGCACATAATTTAAATAGTGTGCGTATGTTAATGTATATTGAAAAAGGTGGAAAAGGTTGTAATTTAAGTCTGCAAGTACTAGATGGAATAATGTGTCATAATGGTGAAATGGTTAAATCGGAATATGCGCCAATAAATAAAACTTTTGAAGATTTTTTTTATGAGTATGAAAGTTGTAGAAAGAACCGTGCTAATATAAAAAAGCTTATTCCTATGACAATGGAGGGCTGTGTTGTAAGGCTTTCTGACATAATAGGGTATGTTGGAAAAGATATTGATGATGCGGTAAGGCTTGGTCAGTTTGATGTATCTCTTATACCAAAAGATATTAAAGATACGCTTGGCGCTAATAACGAAGAAATTATGAACAATATAATTTTGGATATAATTGAAAATAGTTATGGAAAAAACTATATTCAAATGTCTCCTAAGGTATATAATCAAGTAGTTGCATTAAAGAAGTTTAACTATGAAAATATATATTTTAAAGCTAATAATAAGCAAATGGTAAAAATATATACAGATATGTTTATAAAACTTTTCGATGTGTATTTTGAGGCTCTTAGTAAAAATGATAAAAGTAATGACATATACACATCATTTTTAAACGAAATGAGCGACGAATATATAAAAAATAATAGTAAAGAACAAATTATAATAGACCATTTAGCTTCAATGACTGACAATTACATAGAAAGGCAATATAAAAAATATGTAATAAATTAATATATGATTGGAGAGATTTATATGTATGATAAAAAAATAGATAAAAAATGGCAAGATATATGGGAACAGAAAAAATGTTTTAATGCTACCAGTGATAAAAGTAAAAAGAAATTTTATGCTTTAATTGAGTTTCCTTATCCATCTGGTGCAGGATTACACGTTGGTCATGTTAGAGCATTTATGGGAATGGAAGTACTTGCAAGAAAAAGAAGAATGCAGGGTTATAACGTACTTTATCCAATTGGATTTGATGCCTTCGGATTACCAACTGAAAACTATGCTATGAAAACAGGAATTCATCCAAGAAAAGTTACTGATAATAATATTTCAATTTTTACAGAACAATTAAAATCTATTGGTTTTTCATTTGATTGGGATAGAGTAATAGATACTACCGATCCTAATTATTATAAATGGACACAGTGGATTTTCTTAAAACTTTTTGAACATGGACTTGCATATAAAGATAAAACATCTGTTAATTATTGTCCTAATTGTAGGGTAATACTTGCTAATGAAGAATCACAGGGTGGAAAATGTGATAGATGTGATAGTGAAATTATTCAAAAGGAAAAAGAAGTTTGGATGTTAAAAATTACCGATTATGCTGATAAATTGCTTGATGATTTGGATGAGGTTAATTTCCCTGATAGAGTAAGATTAGAGCAAGAAAATTGGATTGGTAGATCATATGGAGCTGAAATAGATTTTAAAATTTCACAAACAGAAGATATACTTACTGTTTATACAACAAGACCAGATACAATATTTGGTGTAACATATATGGCTGTAGCACCAGAACACCCATTAATTGATAAATTAAAGAATAAAATTACAAATTTTGATGAAATTATAGCGTATAGAAATGAAGCTAAAAAGAAGACTGAGTTTGAAAGAGTAGAACTTGCAAAAGAAAAGACAGGAGTTGAAGTGAAAGGAATTAGTGTAATTAATCCTGTGACAAATCAAAGTATACCATTATGGGTAACAGATTATGTTATGATGGGGTATGGTACAGGTGCTATAATGTCAGTTCCTGCACACGATACAAGAGATTATGAATTTGCAAAGAAATTTGATATTGATATAAAACAGGTGGTCGCATCAAAGGATAAAGATTGCAATTTAGAGGAAGAAGCTTTTACTGATATTGACAGTGGTTTTATGGTAAACTCAGACTTTTTAGATGGTTTAGAAGTAAAAGTTGCAAAAGATAAAATCACACAGTTTTTAACTAACAAAAAAATAGGTAGAGCTAAAGAAAATTACCATATGAAAGATTGGGCTTTTGCAAGGCAAAGATACTGGGGAGAACCCGTTCCAATTGTAAAATGTGAAAAGTGTGGACTAGTTCCTTTATCTGAAAGTGAACTACCACTTACACTTCCTGAAGTAACAAATTTTGTACCTGGCGAGGATGGCGAGTCTCCTCTTGCAAAAATTGATTCATGGGTAAATACAAAATGTCCTCATTGTGGAGGAAATGCTAAACGTGAAACTGATACTATGCCACAATGGGCAGGATCTAGTTGGTACTTCTTAAGGTATATGGATCCAAAAAATAACAATGAACTTGCATCTAAAGAAAATTTGAACTATTGGGGACAAGTTGATTGGTATAATGGTGGAATGGAACATGTTACACGTCATTTAATTTATTCAAGATTTTGGAATAGATTTTTGTATGACATAGGTGTATTACCTAAAAAAGAACCTTATGCAAAAAGATCTTATCAGGGTTTAATATTAGGACCTGATGGTAATAAAATGAGTAAATCAAAAGGGAACGTAGTTAATCCAGATGATATTGTAAAAGAATATGGTGCAGATACCTTAAGGACATATATATTATTTATTGGAGAGTATACATTGTCAGCTCCATGGTCTGAAAATGGGGTAAAAGGAGCAAAGAAATTTCTTGATAGAGTAATGAGAATTGAAAATTTTGTAATTGATGAGAATACTAGTTCAAAAGAATTAGACTTAGAACTAAATAAAATGATAAAAAAGGTTACAAATGATTTCGAAGAGATGAAGTATAATACTGCAATTGCTGCAATGATGACATATGTAAATATATTATATAAACAGGAAAAAGTAGCAAGTAAGTATATAAAGCCATTACTACAAGTATTAAATCCTGTTGCACCTCATGTAACAGAAGAATTGTGGCAAAGATTGGGATTTGAGGGATATATATTTGAAACAAAATGGCCTGAATATGATGAAACTAAACTTATTACAGAAACAGTAGAAATTCCTGTACAAATTAATGGTGTAGTAAGATTTAAAATTATGCTAGATGTAAATTTAACAGAAACAGAAATTAAAGAAAGAATTTTTGCTGATGATAGAATTAACAAATATATAGAAGGAAAAGAGATTTTAAAAGTAGTAATAATAAAAGGAAAAATTGCAAATATTGTTGTTAGCAAGTAGATTAATAAGAGAGGTTATATATGTTTAGTGAATTATATCAAAATGTGTTATTTTGGATAATAGAAGTGTTATGTTGTGGATTTTTAGGTATATTTATTTACAAGATTTTTACTTTGAGAAATTCAAGGGAAGAGGATAAGGTAAAGGCTCAAGCCTTTACTGATCCTTTAACAAAAAGTGGGAATAGACATCTTTTTTTGAAAGTTATGGATAAATTAGTAGAAGAACAAAATAAATTTGCAGTATGTTTTATGGATTTAGATGGTTTTAAGCAAATAAATGATACTATGGGACATGATGCAGGAGATGAATTGCTAATATATCTAGCTAATACTTTTAAAGAAAAATTACCTAAAAATGCTGTTGCTTATAGGTTAGGTGGAGATGAGTTTGGAATTATAATACAGGATATAAAAACTACTGAGGATATTACTAGAATATTAGATGATTTAAAAAAGGCATTTAATAATAGTGTAAAAATAGAAAATAGTGTAATATCTTTAGAATATAGTTTAGGTGTTGCAATATTTCCTGAAGATGCTGATAATAGGCAAGATTTGATAAATTATGCTGATGATGCTATGTATTATATAAAAGAACATGGTAAAAATAATTATTATTTTCATAATAAAGTATTAAAGGCTAAATTAGATAATAAGAATAAAATGGAAAACGATTTAAAAATTGCATATTCAGAAAATCAATTTGGTGTGTATTTACAACCAAGAATTGATTTAAAAAATCCGAATAAAATATGTTTTGAGGCTTTCCTTTATTGGAATCATCCAGTATTAGGGAAGATAGAATCTGAATATTTTATTAAACAGGCTGATGAAATGTCACTTACAATAAAATTAGATCAGTATATGTTGGATACTGTATGTAAAGAAATAAAATTACTAGAGAATGAAAGCTTTACAAATATTCAAATAGCTATTAATATATCTAATAGGCATTGTTCTAGAAAAGATTTTGTAGATCAGATATGTAATATTATATCTGATAATTTAGTAGATAAGTCATGTATACAAATTGGTCTTACTGATAATGTTGAACTCAAAAAAATTGAAAATTATAAAATAATGTTTGATAGATTAAAATCCATTGGAGTAGAAACAGTTATAAATAATCTGGAACTTAGGTATGAATATTTGTCATTGTTTTCTGAACTGGATGTTGATGGTTTTAAAATTTCTAGTAAGTATTTAAAATCAGATAATGAAAATGAACATGAAATATTTAAAGATATAATAGATATTGCAAAAAAAATGCAATATAAAGTTTTAGTTGGTAATGTTGAAACTAAATCTGAACTATTAACTTGTGTAAAGTATGACGTTAATGTAGTACAAGGAAATTATATTTCAAAAGTAATTGATATTAGTAATATACATGATTTTATAGCAAAATATAATGAATTTATTAATAATATACAACTTGTATAAACTAAGAATAACATAATACATGGTATACTTGTATTTATAAGAAAAATACGTATAAAAATATTGAGAAAAATTTGAAAAAACTGTTGACAAATGGTAGTTAATCGGTTATAATTATAACTGTCAACAGATAAGTGGGCGCTTAGCTCAGTTGGTAGAGCATCTGCCTTACAAGCAGGGGGTCACAGGTTCGAGCCCTGTAGTGCCCACCACTTATTTTTGGCCTGGTAGTTCAGCTGGTTAGAACGCTAGCCTGTCACGCTAGAGGTCGTGGGTTCGAACCCCATCCAGGTCGCCATTTTTTTTTAGCTAAATTCATTAGGCCAGATAGCTCAGTCGGTAGAGCAGGGGACTGAAAATCTTTGGTGCAAACTTATGGCTTCATAGCTCAGTTGGTAGAGCAGGAGACTGAAAATCTCCGTGTCAGTGGTTCGATTCCACTTGAAGCCACCAAACACTATTTTGCACTATAAAAATTAAAATTTTAGGTATCATCTAAAAAATTTAATTTTTATATTTTCGATTTAAAAGTACATAATTTGAAGTAGTTAGTTAAGTAGTAACTGCTTATTTTTTTGTACTAAATACATTTGTTATAACTTTTCCAACATCATTTACACTACTTGTATCTAAATGTGCATATAAGTTAGCAGTAGTATTATAATTTGAATGACCTAGCCATGCTTGAATTTCTTTCATATTTGCTCCATTCTTTAGTAAAATACTTGCACAAGTATGTCTTAAATCGTGAAAACGAATTTGTTTTAATCTCTTCGGGTTTAATTCCCCGACGCTTGCGTCGTAACAAACTAGGCAAACATTACGAAGTTTTGTTTGCTGGGGCGAATACCCCGCTCTCGAAGAGAGGCAAACATCTTTTCTAGATGTTTGAGGGCTTGCCCCGGGGAAGTTTATTTTCTTTTTCTTTAATAATTTCAAAAATGTTTCTGTTACATAGTCTGGTCTAATAATATTACCACCATCATCTACACATATATATTCTAAATAATCTTGATTGTAGCTATTTCCACATAATTGTTTATTCTGTTCTTGTTTTTCTTTTAATTCAAGCAAGAAAGATTTTACAATAGGCTCTAATGGTAAAGTCCTTTTGCTAGATTTTGTTTTTGTTTTATCTCTTATAATTAGTTTGCCATTTGATTGTGTAATAGTATGATTAATTGTAATAGTATCTTTTTCAAGATCAACAGCACTCCATTTCAAACCAATTACTTCACTTCTCCTAAAACCATAAAAACAATCTATTATCACAGGAATTTCTAATTTTGTGCCAATAACTTCATTGAGTAATATTTTGACTTCATCACTCGTATAGAATTTTGGTTTATATTCTTCAATCTTTGGTAAATCAACTTTATCAGCAGGGTTAGATAAAATAATATCTGTTTTCATAGCATATTGTAATGCTTTTCTTATATTTGCATGATAATGTTTAACTGTATTTCCAGGAAGTCCTTCATCTAATAAATATTGATAAAATTCTTGAATATGTTTTGGCTTAATATCTTGCAATGTTATCTTTTTATCATTAAAATAATCTGATAATCTTCCATTTACAACACCTTTATAACCATTATAAGTTGTTTCTTCAACACTTGCCTTTATCATTTTTAACCATTTTTTCATATAGTCTATAAATAATATTTCTTCATTTTCAATATGATCATTATTTATTTCTTCTTGAAATCGTACTCTTATTTCTTCAAGTTTAGCTTGTGCTTGTTTTTTATTTCCTTTTACTGCTGGAACTTTAGTTGAAACCCATTTTGTTTTCCATTTATTATCTTGTTTATAACTTAAAACTGCTTGATATATTTTATTTTTAATTTGTAAGCTACCTGTTACATCTATCATTTTTTACTCCTTCCTTTTCTATAACAGCTTAAATTTAACTTACTATTGATATTGTCTCTATAATACCATGTAATTACATTTAAGTCTAGTTAATTTGTGTAATAAAATAGAGCCATTATCAAATACATGACAATGGCTTAATTTTGATTTGTTAAATAACAAATAATATTTCTTTTTGGTGTTTTATATTCTCTGCCAACTTTTAATGCAGGAATAGTTTTACTTTTAACTAACCTATAAGCTAGTGTAATGCCAATACCAAGCATTTCTTTTAATTGAATAATGTTTACTAAATCTGGATATGAAGTAAACATTAGATCATAGTTTTCTTTAATAGTTCCCATAGTTTTGTACCTCCTTCTTTTAAAATTTTAAATAAAAATACTTTATTACTACAATAAAATCTTACAATTATCTAGCAAAGCAATATCTTTGTTTATATTTTTGCGTTGGAATTGTGATATTCATATTAATTGATTTTGGAACATCATTTCCTACTTTTAATCCTTTAACTAAGGCTAGGTTTCCTTTACTATTTCTTTTATAAGCACTTGGATTCCATTTAGCATAATCATAATCAGACATATTATATCCACATGTATAAGATAGCTCATTGGCATCTTGTGCAAGTTGTGCTTGTAACACTTGATATGAATTATCATCTTTTTTAGTTCTGTTATAAGTTTCATAATATTCTTTATTGTATTGTTTCTTTCGTTCTTTAGATTGTTTAGTTCTTAAGTTCTTTTCTTCTTTTGTTTTAGGATTTGATTTTAGAATATCAGATACATGTGTTGCAGACTTTTTTATAATATTTGCTATATCCTTTTGCTTTAGGTGATCTTCAAAATAAAGTTTAAATATTAACTGTTGATTTGCGCCTAAAAATATACAGCCAATTGCAAATTAAGATATACAGATATTGTATAAAAAAATTCGAATAATAATATAAGCTATTTATTTCACGGTTATATTGACATGAGCCTCATTCCATATGTTTCAAAGCAAATAAGGCAAACTATATATTTATAAGCTATTTCATGCAGTATATGTTTGCTTTCCTTTTAGGATAACATATGGAGCCTTTCTCATATCAATATACTTTCGCGACATAAATATTGTTTTGGATTTCTTTATTCAGAATTTTTGTATATCTTATTTTGATAAATGTTGTACTTTTTATCTTGCTAATCTACAATTAACTCTTGCTCTGTCATTTTCTTTTCTCCTTTCTTACTTGATTTTTTTACTTGCATTATTTTTGGCATAATAATCCCATATATTTCAACATTTCTTTATAACAAATGTTGACAATTCAAATACTTTAGTGTAATATATTTATAGATATGAAGTATTAATTTTTAATAAAATTCAAAAGTAATATTTTATGTCTGGAAAAGTATTACATAACCAATTGTACGATAATACTTTTTGATTGTCAATATATTACATTAAATTTTTTGAAAAAATTTTTAGATTGGAGAAAAAAGATGAAATTTGAATTAGAATATGGCTTTAATAATCAATCAATGCCAAAGTTTAAAGAATATGAAATAAAAACTATAGATGATATTAAATATGTTATTCCAAAGGTAGATAAAGACAATATAATATTATATTCTATTGTTTACTTTGAAGATTACGAAGAAAATGACCAACCTTTAATAGATTTTATAAATTTAGGAAAACTATCATTAGAAAATAAAGAAGATACAGACAAATTATTAATTGAATATGTAAATAAATATGGTCTATTAGGTTTAATACATAATCTACCAGTAAATAGATATTATACATTAGATACAAAAGTATTATTAAAGGAGTTTAACAACATTCCTGGTATAGAATATTATGATTGCTTTAATACAATGGAAGTATTAGATTATTTTAAAGTATTTTTTCCAACTGCAACAGATAAAGAAATAAAGGAAATAATAGAAAAAAGTAATAAATTACTTTCTCAGCGAAGTATGGAAAAATTCATTACTCCAGATTTAAACAAGTTATATTATGAAAATGAGAAATATTACGAACAAGCAGATATGATAGTAAGTTATGCTCAAACCCTATATAAGATATTAGTAGAACTAAAAAAAGATGATGGAAAATATGTAGACCATTCTTTAATTGAAAAGTTAGAATCAAATAATATTAGAACTAATTTAAATTGTGATGGAGTTACAATACATATAAGAAGTTTAAAAGAATACATAGATGAGAATTTTAAATTATTTGCAATACAAGAAAAGAAATACTTAAAACTTTGCAAACATTGTGGAAAAGCATTTACAGCACCAAATCCTAAAACAGAATATGATACATTTAGTTGTAAAAATCAGAAAAATGTTTACCAAAGTAGAGCAAGAAATAAATAATAAATGAAATTTGCCAATGGCGTTGGCAAAATTGGAGGTTAACATGGAAGAAAATATGTTAGATAAAGATTTTAAAAATTTAGTTCTATATGCTAAACAAGATATTTTAAAAACAAGATATGAAGTTCAAGAAAATGCTAATATGGAACTAATTAAGCTATACTTTAGACTTGGTAAAATCGTAAGTGAAAATGCAAAATACGGAAATAACTTTATTAAAGACTTTTCTATTGCATTGAAATTAGAATTTCCAGATAGTACAGGTTTTTCTACAAGAAATTTATCAAGAATGAAAAAATTTTATGAAGAATATAAGGATTTATTAAATTTGCCAATGGCATTGGCAAAATTGCCATGGTCACATAATAATTTACTTTTAGATAAAATAAAAGATTTAAATATTAGAGAATGGTATGCAGAAAAGTGTTTTCAAAATGGCTGGGCTTATTCTGTTTTAGATCATCAAATTGATTTACAACTATATGAAAGACAAGCAATTTCTGAAAAACTAACTAATTTTAACGATAAATTACCTATTCCACAAAGTGAACTTGCAAGAGATGTAATTAAAGACCCATATATTTTTGAATTAGAAGGAATTA
>CAOKPF010000017.1 GCA_948470565.1 uncultured Clostridium sp. | reverse complement strand
TTTATGACTTTTTTATTTTCCACTTTTTATTAACTTTTTACTTGACATTTACATTAAATTTCAAAAGTATTACATTTATGTTCTTACAAAAATATGTATTTTTTATACTTATACAATTTTACAACTACCTATATACTATATAATAAAGAAAGGGGCAAAAGCCCCCTCAATTCCGTATTCTACTGTTATAATAAAGAACACCGTAATATTCCTAGCATTTAACATGCAAATCCATTATAGCATTAAATATTAAAATTGTAAATACCTAAAATATCAGTATTTATTCTTTCTATGTTTTTAGTATTTTTTGTAATTTTTCTTTCACCATTTTTCATCATTATTGAGCAATCCACTTTATTAAAACAACCAATAACCCCTTCATGTTTTCCAAACTCATCTTCATATCTTACCATATCATTTTTAAATAAATCCATATAAAACAATATATTTGTATCATCTATTCCAACATAATTTTTAAATATTTGCTTATAATATGGATTTTCTACATTTAAACTTTCATTATCTAAATTAAAAAAAATCCTATATATAGGCATAATTCGATACTCACTTGTAACTTTATTTATATATATTCTAATACAATAAGTAGATAACATATTATATGCTAAAAGTTTACTTTCCTTTTTATTAATATTTTTCTTAGTTAAAAGGAATGGCATATTAGCATGTTCATAATATTTTATACTCTTAACAATTGGTGACTTTTCACTATTATTTCTTCTTATCCCATGAATATTAGGATTAAATTCAATTTGATCAATATTATAATTTTCAATACAATACTTTTTAAAAGCATTAATATTTTCATCATAATAGTTATTTGATATATCAAAAAGCTTATTGTATAATATTACATCTTTTTCTTTACACAAAAGCTTCTTTTTAAAAATATCTTTTACTTTTTTGGGTTCTAATTCATAAATATTTTTTATTTTACTAATTCTAAAAAAATTATCATCTTTTTTAAAACAAGTATTAATTGTTGAATTAAAAAGTTTAGCATTTATATCCTTTTTTACTTCTAAACATACTCTAGTATTTGTATAATTAGCACTTTTTAAATTTTCTATAATAGAACTTTCTAAATATAAATTATCATTAATATTATCTCTGTAATCGTCCATAAGCTTACTTAACCAATACTCATCACTTTTATTTTGAATAAAATTCATTATTTTACCAATATTACAATTTGGAATTGATGATACAATAGTTGCATCAACAGCATGGTGAAATTTTTGCTCTCTATCCTTAACAATATCATACTTTTCTCTAATTCTATGTGTAAATTGCCCAGGTACTTTTATTACACTTAATTTAAGATTAATCCCATTAATTCTATAATATGCTTTTTTAAAAGTATTAATTAAATTAGCAAATTCATTACTAGCATAAGCTGTATCATTTAAATTACTGCTTTTAAATTTCTTTTTATATTTATCTATATTTAAGTTAAATAGCAAGTATCCCTTCCTTATATCGCCCAATTTCTTATTTTTATTTATTCTTTTAATATAGTTATCCACATTATCAACAAATTTCATTGGTATAACATTAGAAATTTTTTCTCTACATATATTACAAGCTATACATTTATTAGAATATGTATCATCATATACTTTATTAACAGGTAATATATTGGTAATATATGTACTTTCAAAATCCAATTCTTTATCACAAAAAATACATTTTTGATTGCATTCACAGTATAAAATAAATCTATCTATATTATATTTACTTATCTCAATATTATTTTGAATTAAAAAATCCTTAGCATATTTTCTTATATTTTGATTGTCTAATGTCATTTTCTCCTGTTCTTTTTGTTGCTTAGAATTTAATAATACCTTTGCAGTTTCAATACATATATATTTAGGATAACCAAATTTTGAAAATAATCTATTTATTACAAGAATAGCTTTCCTCAATGTTTTTTTCATTTGTGGTGATGCCTCTAATTCATCAACGAAATATTTTGCTATGTATTTTAACTCTCCCGTCTTATTGTTACTTATATATTTTTGTATTTTATATTCTTCAACATCAGATGCAATTTCATTTGCAAAATTATTAGCAACATACGTAGAATTTTCATTTGAAATTTGCATATATTTAATATATTGCTTTAAAGCTTTTTCAGAAAAACTATGATATTTATTTTCTAAGTTTAAATTAGATATTACTTTTAAATAATCATCTGGAATATACTCAGAAAATTTTTCTTTTAAAATTTCATATCTTGACAAATTATCTGGTGATACTTGAACTACATACATAATATCATTATATAAATCTATATCAGATTTAATAATGTTAAATATTTCATTATTATTTATAGTTCGTCTTAACTTTCTATAATTTTCAAAAGATGATATTTTTATTTCATTTTTTGAATTTTTAACAAATTCCTCTACAAAAAATAATTCTTTTATAACCTTTGAAATATTTAGCTTTTCTAAATCTAATACTTCTTCAATTAGAATTTGAGCACTATTTGATGTTAATTTATATAAATTTTGATTTACTCTAACAAAATATTTAGAATTTATATGATTTATCTGTGATTTATCAAATCTCAATCCCATTAAATCATTAAATATATTGAAGTACTCTACGTAAAAATTAGAATATGGCGTTTTCTTTTCACCATGATACACTTTACATTTTCCGATAAATTGTTCATACAAAAACTTATTATAGTTTTTATCTATATTATATTTTTCTATATCTTCTTTACATTTATACCTACCATACTTACTAAGTTGATTTAATTTTGGACCACCAGGACCTTCCCAAAATTTTCGTTTACGTTTTAGAATATTAATAATTTCATCTATAACCTCACCAGATAAAAAGTCATTATACCACTTACTTTGCATATGCAATATTTGGGTTATTTCTCTAACATAATCCTCATGCATAAAAACATATTTTAATCCTCTATACTTACCAGCATTTTGTAATATCTTCTTTTGGATATGACATGGATATTCGCCTTCTTTATAATCAGTTACATATGTAGTAAATAATCTCTCATTTTCATATAATATATGCCCTCTATGTTTAATGTAATATATTATAATATTTACTAAATCTTGTAATTCAACCTTTTCATAAAGTGATTTTATTCGCTTATCTAGTAAATTTGCATCTGGTACACATTTTATATTTATACCTTTTCTTTCAAAAATTTGGTATACCCTTTCAACTCTATGAAGTTTTCGCTTTCTTAATCTCCTTAAACTTCTTATATATCTTCTTTCTTGTGATTTATTTACTTCTGAAAATAAATATACTCCTTTATCGATTATTTCATTAGTTTTAATATTAGTAACTGCCCAACCAACTGAGGCAATTCCTAAATCAAAACCGAATGATAACTCATTATTTTCCTTAAACACAAATCAACCTCCGCAAGAAATTATATTATATATTTTTTATAATATCAATAAAAAATTGATTTTAATATATGGAAATTTTTACCATTAAAAGTTAAAAAAAGGCATATAAATCACGAAAATTTATAGCCATATTATACAATATTTAATTTATAATCTTTTTTCATATATGAATGCTTTTTCATTTGAAATATTCCCCAAACGACCATATTCATAATTTTTAACTACTGTTTCATATAATTTTCTACAACCACAACTTTCATAAAATTTATAATTACAAGACTCGTCCGTTAATATTTGCAAATTTTTCATATTATCTTTTTTAGCAAGTTCAAACACTTCAAGCAATAATTTTTTCCCAATATGTTTTCCTCTGTAATTTTTATCTACTATTAATATTGAAACCTCGCCATCAAAATAATCTTCTAATTCTTTAGGTAAATAATTATAATTTGCTTCATATTTTTTCAAACTCTCTAAATCTTTTATTTTCTTACTTTTATATAATTTAGTTTTTATAAAATGATATATTTTTTTCTTTATTAAATATTTCTTTGAATTATTTTTTGAATAACCACAAAATCCTACCAGCTTTTTACCATCTCTATATATAATAATTTTTTCGCTTTCTTCTAATACATCAAATAAATAAATCCAGGCACAAATATCATCTTTAGCACCACATTCCCTCTTTCCAAGATCCCATTCACTGTGTAAAAGTTTTACTGCCTGTTTCATATCTGAATAATACATTAAATTCCTCCTATTTATTTAGTTAAATTATATATTATCAATATTACTAATTATATTAATATAATCTTCTAATTCTAGTTCTTCAGCTCTAACATTTAAACTTAAATTACATTTTTGTAAAAGCAGTTCTATTTGCTCTTTATTCATATTATTAAACTTATTTGAAACTAATGAATTAACCATCTTTTTTCTTCTTTGTGCAAAGCTTTTATGTATTAATTCAAATAATAACTGCTCATTTTTAGTATTATACAACTTCTCTTTTTTTAAATGAACTACTGCTGATGTAACATTGGGTTCAGGGATAAAGCTTGAATTTGGCACAATTAATTCTATTGTAGTTTTTGCAAAATATTTTACCATAAGTGTTAATATACCATAATCCTTAGTTCTTGTATTTGCAACCATTCTTTCTGCAACTTCCTTTTGTACCATTATAGTTATATCAGTTATTTTATTAGAATTTTGTAATAATTTAAAAATAATTGGTGTAGTAATATAATATGGTAAATTTGCAACTACTTTTACATTATTATACGTTTCTTTATTATGAACTTCTAAATTTGATATAATTTCATCTATATTTATATTTAATATATCTTCATTTAATAAAGTATAATTTTCATTTTTAGAAAATCTATCATTTAATATATTTAAACATTTTTCATCTATTTCTATAAGCAAGGCATATTTAGCAGTATTTAAAATATAATGTGTAAGATTGCCAAGACCTGGACCAATCTCAATGACTAAATCATCTTTGTTTATATTAGAAATATCTATAATTTCTTTTAATATGTTATCATTTATTAAGAAATTTTGACCATATTTTTTTTCTGCTCTAATGTTATATTTTTTCAATATTTGATTTGTAATTTTTAAACTATCAATATATTCCATTTTCTCACCTGTCTTAAATTTAAATTATACCACAAGAAAAATGGTATGTAAAGAAAAAATAATTGCCAGCACTCTGACAATTATTTGTAAATATATTTTATAATCCCCCATTAGCAATTAATCTGTTTCTAATATTTTTAATTGAATTACTATACTCTCTATTTATTACACCTCTACTATAACATAGTTTAAAATATGTATTTTCACCCATATTATATGAATTCAAGGCGTAAGCTTCAATAGCGGCTGTGCCTGATACTTGTTTTCTAGCATTTGCAAAATATTGTGATAATAAATATGCACCAGCTGTCATGTTATCATAGGGATTCATTATATCTGTAATTCCTAATTTATTTTTAAGACTTGATATATTAGTAGCATATATTTGACAAAGTCCATAAGAATTTGAACCAACAGCATTTATATTAAATCTACTCTCTTTGTACATAACTGCCAAAAATAGCTCATATTCTATTCCATATTTTTTACATATATTATATGCATATTGTTGTAATTCACTTGATAATGCTATATTATATTGTTTATATCCACCATCTACAACTGTTGAATTAACAGTTTGAACGGTTCTACTTCTTGAAACTACTGGTTTTACTTTAGTTCCAACTTCTATTACTTTATTCTTAGGTTCTACTGTTATTGCCTCTCCGATTTGTGCTCTTGCAATTTCTTTATCATTTGTGTATTTTACTAAAAACGTAGTAGTCTTTTCTCCGTTGCTTCCTTCTTGTAAAATATTTGTTGTTCCTACATTTACCAAAGGATTATCATTTGTTTCTTCTGTATATGGGATCTCTTCAACAACTTCTTCAATTTTTACTGATAATGGAGAATAATCTGCTTGTAGTTTATTTAAGTCTAATTTTGATAATTCATTTACTGAAGTTATTTTTATTTCCATTCCATCTACTAATTTACTATCTTTAGCAGGTGAAATGTCAGTGTTACGACCCATATAAATGTTGTTCTGTAGTAAAAAGCTATCCACTGTTCCAGCTAGTGTTTTAATTGTACTTATCTGACCATAGTAATCTAGTACTACAGTTTTGATTTGTGTTGTTATCATTAACAAACCAGCTGTCGCAAATATTAATATAATAGTTATTACAATAACTGTTTTTCTTAATATGTCTGCTTTTTCTTCTTTCACAATAATTCCTCCTTAATCCTAAGATGGCTATATTATACTACAATTTATATTCTTTGTCAATTTTTTTATTCTGCAAATATAGTCGAAATTCAGTGTTTGCAACGATTTAACACTGATTTATAGCCATTATACTCGTTATATATCTTTTTTGTTACATTTTTCATTTTTATATATTTCAAATATATTTCATTTTACTAAAATCACTTGAATATATTTATATTACATGTTAAAATATGTAAGGACAAGGGGGATTAAACTATGTTAATTAGTGCTATAATTGGAACTATAATAATACTAATTGCAACTAGTGTAATTTTATTATTTTTAATATATAACAATCTAAAACAATTAAGAGCTAACGTAGACAATTCATGGAAACTAATTGATGCTGAACTAAACAAAAGATTTGAATTAATTCCTGGCCTAACTCAAATTATTAAAGTTCATATGAAATATGAAATGGATACGTTAAACGCTATAATTGAAGCAAATAACCAATATAATTCATCGAAAACTACTGAAGAAAAATCCATAGCAGATAGTACCCTTACGTATAATTTAAAGTCAATATTTGCTTTATCTGAAGCTTATCCCGAATTAAAATCAGATGAAAGTTTTAAAGATTTGCAAAAAGAATTGTCTTTAACAGAAAATAATATTAATTACAAAAAACAATTATATAATGAAAATGTAAAAAAATATAACACTGCTCTTGATTGTTTTCCAAATAGAATTTTTAAAGGAAAATTAGGATTTTATGAAAAAAATTACTTTGAAATTTAGAGGTTATACGAATATAGATTATGGGGGATATAATGTATAAAAAAGAAAGTCACAAAGTTAGAGGATTTGAAGTATGTAAAAATTATTTGAATAAAAATATAAACTTACCAGTGAGAAAAACAAGGTGCTCAGTGGGTTATGATATAGAAGCTGCAGAAGATATTGAAATTCCATCTATATGGAAAACTGTGTTTTCTAATTTTAAAAATTTTCTTACAGGTAATGGGGTCAGTGAAAAAATTTTGCCAACATTAATCCCAACAGGACTTAAAGCATATTTTGGTGAAGATGAAATATTAGTACTTGCAAATAAAAGCTCTTTTCCTATAAAAAAAGGATTAGTAATGTCAAATAGTATTGGAATTATTGAAAGTGACTATTATGAAAATGAAACGAATGATGGACATTTGATGTTTTCATATTATAATATTTTTCCAAAAAGTTTAATTATAAAAAAAGGTGAAGTTGTTGGACAAGCGTATTTCCAAAAATTCTTAATAGCCGATAATGATAATGCTACTGGTATTAGAAAAGGTGGTTTTGGAAGTACCAACTAATATATTTTATAATTTATTCATTTATGGTTATACTATTAACGGTGTTAAAAATGAATAATATAATATTTCCTAATTTTGATAGAATATATTATGAGGAAAATATTGAAAAATATCCACTTGGAAAAATGCTACTTAATAAATATCAAAATATAGAAAAACATAAAATTACATCTCATAATAATATAGAGGAATTAAGAAAATATGAAAATAAAGATTTTACTAAATTAAAAGACTATTTAATAATTGGAGCTCGTAAAACTCATAAATATACAGAAAATCATAAAATTTCAGATTATTTAGTACCTTTTACATCATCTGGTTGCTATGTGTATGTACTGCTATCTAGTCTGTAATTATAATAAGTGTTCATATTTAAGAGTATTTGTAAATACCAAAGAAATTCTTTCAAAACTTATAAAATTCTCTAATAATAGTGATCAAGAACTTGTTTTTGAAATAGGCAGTAATAGTGATTTACTATTAGAAAATTTGGTTACTGAAAACTTAAGTGATAATATAAATTATTTTTTAAATAATACAAATAAAGGAAAACTTACATTTCCTACAAAATTTAAGTTTATTGAGCCTTTATTAAATATTAAACATAATAATAGAGTTATACCAAGAATTAGCTTAAATCCTGAATATATAATTAATAAGGTTGAATTTAGAACTAGTAATTTAAAAGATAGGGTTGATACTATTAATATATTATCTGAACTTGGCTATCCTGTATATATATTAATTGCACCGATAATTATTACTGATAATTTTGAAAAAATCTATTCTGAATTATTTTCTTATTTAAAAAACAATCTATCAAAAACTTCAAAAAAACATATTACATTTGAAATTATTTTTATGACATATAGCTATGTTCATAGAAAAATTAACGAAGAGGCTTTTCCAAACGCAATTAAACTTTATTCTACTGAATTAATGACTAATAGAGGAATTGGAAAATACCATTATAAAAACTCTGTTAAAGAAACTGCAAAAAAATTTTTAGTCGAATGTATAAATAAAAATTTTGATAATTTTGAAATAAAATATATAGTTTAAGGTGCTGTATTATTACATACAACACCTTTTCTATCTTATAAATATTTTTTTACGCTACAATTCTTCTAAAAAAACTTTTCTTCTTTGGTATATATTTTTCTCTAATTTCGTATTCTGCCTTTAACTGCTGAGAGTATAATTCAAACCAGCAGTTTACACTACAATTTCCAATGGCTATGATTTCACCATCATATACCATAATGTCAACATCTTCTGCGTCCCTATCAAATTTTAAACCTGTCTCATTCTTTTCAAAAGGTTTATAACATATTTTTGAAATTTTTTGAACAAGACTGTTGTCATTATCATACCACCTCATCTTGTCGATAATTTCTTCATAAACCATCTCCAAGTTATTTAATCCATATTTTTCAATAAACTCTTCAATGACCATTCTTTCAGATTTCTCCAAGGTGTCAAAAAGTTGATATTTTTTTATAGTACCAGACGCAAGTTTCTTTATAATTCTTATCATAGCTTTTTCATCACTCAGTTCTTTTTCTGGTACAAAAATTGATAATTTTCGTACTCCAATTTCTGAATAAATGCAGAAACAATGATAATAGCGATCCGTCTTTGGATCATACTCACATTTGGCATTAAGTCCCTCTAAAGTTGCACTATAAAATAAAATTTTATTTCCTTTTATCATAGCTTTATCCTCCTTATTAAAGTTGATTTACATAATAATAGCATTTATATTATATCAAATTTATACAATTTTGTCAATAATTATGTAAAATAAAGATTAAATTTATCTTTCAGTTAATTATATATTTCTACATTTTTATTCTTTATAACATTTACATCTTCATAGTGTTGTCTATCTCTTATTACTATATTAGCATACACTGAAAGTAAAATAATTAGAATAACACCTGAAAATAATACTATATATTGTTTATATGTAATTTTCATTTTATCACCTATAATAAATATATTCTGAATATAAATATTATAAAACTACAATATAGTACAATATGAAAATAAATACACATCTAACTATTTTCCAAATTAAAAGATTTAATAAAAATAATGGTAATAATAGTTTTGTTTGAAATTTATATATACTATCTATATATTCAAGTTCATTTTTCTCTATTTTGCCTTCCATATATTCATATGATACTATTGTTGATCTTTTAACTGCATCAATTTCTAATATAATTCTAGGAATAGAAGAAACAATGGCTATAACTAGATAAATATACGGAATAAAGCTAATATTTCCAAAAACAAATCTTAATACAAAAATTACTAAAAATGCTATTATATCTATATTAGATACTACAAAATTTAACTTTTGCAGTATCTTAGATTGTACTGAATGTATACATTCATGTGCTATTAGACAAATTCTAGAATAGTCATCTTTGCATTCTTTTCTATCAGATAAAAATATAGTGTCATTTAAAAATACATAATAGCTACCTTTAAAATCTTCATCTCTTTTACATTTTGTAGTTTTGTTTCCTAACATCTCTAATATTTCTTTTGTTACTTTATCATTATCAGGCAATTTTGAAATAATTCCTATAACCTCTTTTCGTTCAACTGTATCTTTTTTAAATACTTTTAGTGCATTATATAATTTCATTAATATTCAATTATCTCCTTAATTCCATCGCCAATTATTTTTTGCACATCTGCAAGTAATACATTTAATTTCATTTCACATTCTAGTAATTTTCTTATATTTTCATTTTGTATGGCTATTGAATACATATTTTCAAGCTCCTGTTGTATTTTATCATCAGTTTTACCTGTATTAATAAATTCTAATTGTTGCTTTTGCTGACATGATTTAAAATCTTTTAAAAGCTTATATGTCTCCTCATCTTTCTTTATGTTATTTTTTAAACTTATAAATTCCTTATACTCCTCTGTTTCTTTAAAACTTCTAACTAATTCATGAATTTTATCATAAAAGTTCATATATACTCACCCTTTCCTTTCTTAAACTATTATACAATAATTACATCTAAAATCCAAGTAAATTTAATTTTTTTATTAAAAATCAATATGAATTATCTTTTAATTGATTACTCTTTCTAACTGTTTGATACTTTTATACTTATATCCTTTTTTACCCAACCCTATATAAATATATTTTTTTCGCTTATACATTTTCGAATAGTTATTGAATAATTTATTTAAAAGAAAGATTTTCCATATCTTCTTATACCTGTATAATTTTATTTTATTCATTTTCTTTACTTTCTATAAATTTTGGTAAGTATAAATCGATTTTTACAAATTTCATATTTTATACCTCACTTTAAATTTTTGCGGGTACCCGCATTTTTTTAAAATGATTTTACTAAATTTTATTTTGAAATCACGTTAAATTAAACTAATAAGAACTTAAATAATAACAAACCTGTCTTTATTTAAGTTCCTATTTAATTACTATTACAATAATAAATTTATATATCCCAAAAATATTTTTTTCCTATTAATGTATTTTCCAAAAATTTACTACTGGTATAAATCTAATACCTTCTGTTTTGCATCTTTTAATTCCATGTAATCCTTAGTAGTAAGTTTCGAATTATCACTATCATACAATTTTATTTCATCATCAATAACAAATATTTCTTTCGATTTATTATTAACAAATTTTGTCCAAAGTCCTATTGGTTCTTTTACTTTCATATCTGTACTTGTATTTTTTATTTCACCTTTTTTATCCTTTACAACCTCTTTTGTAAATTCAATATTTACTATACTACTTATTCTGTTTTCTTCATCTTCATAGTTTCCCATAAAATCCCCTACTGAATAATTTACATATACATGATTTGTTGCATCATTTACTTCAATTTGATCCTCTTCTTGCCCTTGTACAGTACCATTACCAGTTCCAATTACAACATTTACACCAGCATTAAATAACTGCTCAATATATTTTTTTTGTTCACTATTAGTTATTGTAGAATTTTCATTTGGTACATATAAATATGAAACTATATAATCAACATTATTAGATTTTAAATAATTAATATCATTCATCAAATTTTCTTCAGAAATAGTATTAACCATATAACTTTTAGACTTTTTTAATTTATTAGAAATTTCAGATGTATAAGATAGTATTCCAATTGAAATATTATTCTTAGTTATAATTAAAGGATTATTTCTTGTATTTGAACTAACTCCTATTTGCTCTATCTCGCCATTTTTTAAATTTTCAATAGTATCACTAATTCCTGTTTCACCTTTATCAAAAGCATGTGATGTAGCGGTAGCTACAACATTAATATGAAGTTTACTTAAAGTCTCAATTAATTCATCTGGACAGTTATATACTTGCTTTGAAGAATACCCTTCTGACTTGTCAGCAATTGGAGTTGAAAGACTAGCCATTACTATATCATAATCCTTTAAAATATCTTGAATTTTTTCTGTTCCAGTTTCAAAATCATAACTACCGTTAGATAATTTAGCAAGTTTTAAAGTATTACTTGTAAAATATATATCACCAAGTGCTGCAAGTTTTACACTATAATTTTCAACTGTATCTTTACTAGACTTGTCAAACCAAATTCCAAGCATATTATTAACATTTCTATATAGCCACATTTGACTAATATCTCTTCTACCTATCGTATACATCGACAAATTATACACACTATAATATACTAAAAAAAATAACAATATACATATCATTAATACCAAAACTTGTGTTTTAGTATTTTTACCTGTATTATAATCATTATCTCTATCTACATTTAACTCATTATAACTATATTCATCATCAAATTTCTCAAATTCTTCTACTCTTTTTCTCATAAAATCCCCTAAAAATATTATTTTATAAAAGCATTATTATTATACTATGAATTAAAAAAATTTTTCAATAATTTTTCGACAAATTTCACCAAATTTACACAAAAGCCTACCCCGTTTTTTGAGTTTAAAATATTTTTATTGACTTTTAAAATCTCACATGATACAATACGATATATATAAAATTTATGTAATAATAATTATTTTACTGTAAATCAAAACTTTTTAAAAGGAGGAAAAAATATGAATACATCAAAATTAATAATAGTTGAAGGACCACAAGGAACAGGAAAAACCACTGTCACAGATTTTATACGTTATTCTATGCCCTATACAAATCTGTATAGATTATGTGGAACTTCACAAAGTACACCTGATGGATTAGACAAATCTACAGCTATGTACAATGCACTTATGTCATATATATATGAACTTCAAAAATTAGACATTAATTTGTTATTTGACAGAACATTTTTTACTGAAGAGGTATATTGTAGACTTGGTTTCAAGGAATATTCCTTTACTGATAAATATCTTGAATATGCAAAAAAACTAAATGATATGTCATATGATATATACTACATTTCTCTCTACTTAAATGATACATCTTTATATGAAAAAAGATTACAAAGAAAGGACAAAGGTATCACTAAATATGCAAAATTTAATGTAGAAAGTAGTGTAAAGCAACAACAAGCATACTTACAACTAGCTAGTGAAATTGAAGAAAATTACAAAAATATAAAAGTTTATAAGGTTGCTAATGATGGTGATTTTGAAGAGTTAAAGTCTAAAATAAAAAGTATATTAGAATTTTAAAATAAAAGTTTATTAGTATAATTATACATAAGTAGGTGGTATATACTGTCTACTTATTTTATGCTAAACTACTGCAAATTTCAAGTTGTGTATCAGATAGTTTGTCTTTCTTGCTATTAATTAGTTCAGTCATATTTTGAATAACATTATTTTCTCTTATACAATCTGCAAAATTCTTTAATTCCTTGCTTTTCTTTTTTATATCTAAAGCTATTTGGTTAATTTTTTCAATATCCAAATTTTTATTATTATATGAATTATGCCAGTTTTGGCATAGTTCTTTGAAATTTTCTATATTATTTGTTACCTTATTAACTCCACTTGTTACTCTATCTTTAAAACTTCTACTATTTACGAATGATTTTAATTCACTTGCAAAACTAGAGATATAATTAAAGAAAATATTTCCATTATATTTTTTCTTTATAAATATATCAAGTGTTGTATTAATTGCAAGTGGAAGTCCGCCTTTAAAAGCGGAGTTTGCTATATTTGTGATATTTTTTAATGTAGTTTTAGGTAAATTTAAAATCTCAATTCCTTCCCTTATACTACTATTTACTGCAGTTTTTAATATTTCTTTGAAGTCCTTAGTTTTTAATGCATCTTTTACATCTATTAGTATATCTTTTATATGCGTATTTAGAGGGGATGCTTTTATAATAAATTCTGCTCCTTTATCAATTGCATTTTTAACAATATTTTCAAATTCATTTGATGTTCTACTAAGTTCTAAATCATTACTTTTTTCTAAGTTTATTCCCTCTATTAAGTTAAATTCATTTAAATTAGTCATAATCAATCACTCCTCCATTTCATTTAATTTATGAATAAAATAAAATATAAAAATATAAGAAATAA
This sequence comes from uncultured Clostridium sp., assembly GCA_948470565.1. Taxonomy (GTDB): domain Bacteria; phylum Bacillota; class Clostridia; order TANB77; family CAG-465; genus CAG-465. Next base: position 18,951 of record CAOKPF010000017.1, on the reverse strand, counting down.
TATTTAAATTTATAATAAATTTTCCTGTATTAGTTTGAAACATTATGCTCCTATATTCTTCATTTGAAAATATAAAAATAAACAAAATATATATGTTTATAATTATAAGTAAAAATAAAATAAATTTTGATGAAAAACTTTCCTGTTTTTCTTTTTCTCTTTGGATATTAGCTTTTACCAGAATTTTTGAATACTTATCAAGTAATTGGTTAAAATTGCCACCATTTAGATATGAATATTGTGCAGCAGTTAAAAAGTCATTTATACTCTTTATATTTATATCGTTTTTTAATTCATTAAACGCCTCATACACATTTAATCCCTTTTCAACTGATAAATTAAATTTATCTATATACAAACTTAAAGGTTTACTAGTTTTTGTTTTTCTAAATGCTATTACTATATCATTATCAATTTTAGTGTAATTTTTTAAATTAACTGCATATGTAGGAAATATATTTAAGATTTGTTGTTTTTTTATTTTTACTAAATACTTTACGAAAAAATATGGTAGAAAAAAAGAAAATATAGCTATAATTAATGCCGTAGATACTATTTTTACAAAACTATATACACTGACAAATACAATTACTGATAGTATAAATGAAAATATTAATATATTTATTAATGATATAAATTTTACCTTTTTATTATATGATTTTTCAAATTCATATATATATGCTTTAAATTTCTTGGTATAAGACATATTATTTAAAAAATTATTTACTTTTCTTGTTTCAAAAAAACTAAAAATTACATTTGTTGAAAAATATATTATTACAAATAGGATTAAACTAGATATAACACTAATCATTAATATCACCTCTCATAAATATTTTCTATTACTAACCTTTCATTACATTTATCAAAATCTACAGTTGCAATTTGTTTTACTTTATAGTCTTCTATATATATTATATAATCTATACTTGTAGCTAAAATCTTTGAAACAAAAACTTCATTATATTGCTGATTTTTAATATCTCTTTTAAATAATACTAATATCCTATCAAGTGTATTTAGTGCACTACTAGCATGAACTGTTGCAAGTCCCATATGCCCTGTGCTAATTGCATCTATAAAATATGAAGTTTCCTCACCTTTTAACTCACCTACAACTATAACATCATTTGACATTACAAGAGAATGTTCCATTAATTTTTGTAATGTAATTTTTTTATTATTTTCTCTATTTTTTATAATTTCTCTTTGAATTATATTTTTACCTTGTATAAATAATTCTGTAGATTCTTCATTTATTGTTATAGCCCACTCATCTGGAATTTTATTGATTATTGCCCTAAGTAAACTGGTCTTACCACTTCCACCTTTTCCTGATATAACAATATTACATCTATTATTTATAGCATTAGATATTATTTTATACGAACTTGCATCTAACATCTCATCAATAACAAAAAGATTTTCTAATGTTATATTAAAATTATGCCTATGTATTCTTATAACTAAACTTGGTGAATTTACATTAACTGGACTAATTCCAGCCTCTATTCTAAGATTATACTTTTTATCACTTATTACGACAATTGGCGTATCATAATTTATATTACCATTATTTTTTAATATACAATATCTAACATATTCCTCAAAAATTTCATCACTTTCAAAAGCATCTATTGTCTTTATCCAATTACCTTTTTTCTTTACATATATACTATTATACTTAACTACTCTAATATCTGTAATTTCTATATCTTCTATATACTTTTGAAGTATATCATATCCAAACATTTTATTAATAATTTTATCAGATACTTCCATTAACTTTTCATTATCTTTAATGGAATATGTATCATATAAATATTCATGTATTTTTGACATTAACTCTTGTTTTAAATTATTTTGCAAATAATTCATATAATTATTTATTATATACTTTTCTAATAGTTTAAAATCTATATTACTTTCATTTCCTTTTGTATCAACATTTATTTCAGTTTCATCTGACACATATAAATTATTAATATTAAAAGGATTAATTATCATTATTATTTCCTTTCTTGTTTATAAATAAATTTATAGGTTTAAATTTTTTCTTCTTAGAATTTACATTCTTAACACCTAGTTTATCATAAATTTTATCACAATTTATACTAAAATCTATATTTGAAACTACACCATTTACATATGCTTCCATACTTTTGTTATTTCCAATATTAGCAATTACCTCATAATCTTTTAACATCGCCTCAATTTGAATATTATCTAACGAATCTTTTTGAACTTTATTTACAACTATACCAATTTTTGATTTTGGAATCTCCCACAATTTTGTTAGCATATCTAAATATTTAGTTGCTTGTCTTATACTAGTATAATTTGCATTAATAACAAAAAATACTTTGGTTGATATATTTAATGTATATAGTACAATATCCAAAAATGGGCTTGCTGGAAGATCTACTATTGTATAATCATATGCTGATTTTATAGCAGAATATATTTTTGAATAATATTTTACTGAAAGCTTATTTTGGCATTCAAATATACCAGTCTTATTAGTAAAATATGAAATTTTGCTATTTCTTTTATCTTTTATCATGTAACTTTCCATATTGTTATTTATATCAATCATTTTATCTATATCCTCTACAAAACTTGTTAATGAACTGATATTTGTATCTATATTATTTATAATATCCATTGAAGAATTTTCAAAATCCATGTCTAGTAGTGCAACTGATATATTTAATCTGTCAGCAATTTCCTTTGCAATAATACTTGAACATACAGACTTTCCTGCACCACTTGTTCCATAAACTGCTATTAGTTGTTTGGTTATAACTTGATTTTGACTCAAATATTCCATATCTTGAGCAGGCTCATTAAAAGCAAACTCTGGAATATAACTTATTTCATTGTTTTTGTATACTACCTCTTTTCCATTTTCAATACAATCTATTATATTATCAACTTCAATTTCATTTCCCTCTATTATATTAAAAATTTCATTAGCAAACAAAAACTCTTTGTATTCATCTGTTAAATTTCCAACTATATATATTACTTTAGCATTTGGATTAGCGAGCCTAATTTGTTTCACATACAAAATTTTGGTTAAATTGCCACTAAGAGTATCTTTTGTAATAATTGTAATTTCATCATTATATCTACTTATAAATTCAATTACTCCCTCCATATATGTTATATCTTGTTCGTATACATCACTTCCATACTTTTCTGTTAGTTTACTTTTTATCTTTTCATTATTTAGTGCTACTATTAATTTCATTTTTTCCCTCCTCTACAATATTATTTTCATAGCTATTTGCCTTTACATTAAGCAATGCTATATTATTTTTAAACATCATTAATAATTGTCCTTTACCAAGATATGATATTTTTTCATAAACATATGAATTTAATATATTAAGTTTATCTAATACTTTTATATCAGAATATTCTAATTTGAAAAACAATTTAAAACAAGAATTATTTAGTATAGTTTTTCCATAACTGCCATTCTCATATGAGAAAAAATCAGATACATCTTGTGTTATTACTACAATGCCTGCCTTATATTTTCTTATAGTTTTAAACATTGAAAATATCTTTTCAGATAGATTAAATTTTCCTTTCATGCTAATATATTTCCATATTTCGTCAAAGTATATCAATGTGTTAATACCTACATTATTTTCACTTATCGAGTTTTTTTCCAGTTTTAATTTCTGTTCTATTTTATTCAAAAAGAATTTTATAAAAATTACAGCATCATATGTACTAATATCAGATAAATCATATACAAATAATTTTGAATATATATCCACATTTGTATTTTGGGTTAAACATGGATATTTATCTATAATATTTTCTTTTATAATATGTACTAATTTCTCTGAAGTAATATTTTCCATCATATCATATAAATTTGGATAATATTTAGCACCCTTTAGTTTTTTATCTAAAAAAATCTTCTCTCCTTCTTCTTCTAAGTATAAATCATTTATAGTACTAATACCTTTATACTCATATGCTTTTTTTATTCCTAGTTTTAATTCCTGAATATATCCTTCATTTTGAATACAGCATAACTGGGCTAAAAACTTGGTACTATTTTCTATACACTCAAAAATTACATTTTCCCCATAAACTTTTATATCTACTTGTGTAATTTGCAATATGTTTATATATTTATTAGTACTTTTATCTTTAAATGAAATACTATGTGAATTTAATCTCTTTGCTATATTTACATATTCTCCCTCAGGATCAAAAATATATTGATGTTTCCCCAACAAAAACTCTCTTATAATATGTACCTTAGTAAAATATGATTTGCCTGAACCACTACTACCAAAAATACACATATTTGCATTTAGATACTTTTCATTAAATATATCTATACTACACATTCTATTTTCATTTAATGTATATCCAAATATAACGCCATATTTGTCAAATATTGTTTTGGTATAAAATGGGAAAAAATTACTAAGTGTACTGGTTGTGATATTTCTATATGAATTTTTCAATAATTTATTTTCAAAATTAACTAAGGGTAAAGTTAAAATATATGAATCTAAATGCCTAAAATTAGCAATATTAGAAATAATTGATTTTGAATAAAGTCTACTTTGAAATCTTTTTAAAATATTTAATAAATTTTGTTTATCTGTATCATATAACGTAATATATATGTTTAAGTAATATACCTCTTCATTATTTAATTGTATATCTCTTCTAAGTCTTTTTGCATCTTCTTTTAACCTATCTAATATATCTATATCAAGCTGATTTTCATTAGCAGTTTTAAGTTCTGTACCTGATGATGATATACTATATGATAATTGTTTTAGAATGTTTGCTGTATCTTGTTTTTGAATATACATTGACATATCATAAGAAACATTGTTTAAGAGAGCTTCTATAAATTCAAATACGTCAATTTCTCTAGGATAATCAGATATTATAATGCTTGCTATATATTTATTATCTACTTTTAAATATCTAAAATTAGTATTATCTATATATGATGGTATTATAGATTTTTCATCTTGCATTTTATCACCTCAAATAAATTCTTTGTTTATAGAGTTATACATTATTTTTAACAAATTGTTTCTTCCGATTATTCTTTTTACGTTACAACCTATTTGTTTTAGCTTACATAGTGTTGCCATTATCTCCTTTTCTTTTTTAATGCTTGTATTCTTTATATATGTAATTATATAATATTTAGTGTTATATAATTGTTCATCATATAATTTCTTTTTTATATCTTCTATATATTCTACATATATTTCACTCATATTTTTGTCTATATCTATAAATTGCATAAAATCTTGAATGTATTTTTCTACATCTAATTTTTGATTTGATACTAGTATTTGAAATTCAATTTCTAATTCTCTTAAAAATTCTGTGTATATATTAGTTATATTAGACACTATTTCATCAGATATGTTAAGTATAGTTATAGGGGAAATCTCATATATATATACTTTTTTCTTTATTTTATTTATACAAACCTCTATACATTCATCAGTTATTTTTTGTATATTGTATAACTCAAATATATCTTTATATGTATTCTTCTTAAAAATTACCACCTCCTACATTTTGTATTTTATTTTGAAAATTTTACGATTTGTAAAATGAATTTGAAAAAAATATTTGAAAAAATGTACTAATATATTAGCACAGTATTTTATGAATGTCAAGAAAAAATTTATATTTTTCTATAAATTACAATATAAGTGATAATCAACAAAATGTACCATTTACTAAATTTACATTATAATTATACTTGATTATCATGAATAATATTTTATTTATATTAAATACAAATATTCAAAATGTCCAAAATTATATATATTAATTAAATAATGAGAACACTTAAAAATAAATGCTCTCATTGTCAATAGTTAAAAAACGTTACTATTCAATCAACATTTTTTTCATTAACATTGCAAATTCATTATCATTACAATAACCTAATAATACTTCTATTCTTTCATCTTTGTTAGAGACTATACCGCCAAATTCTAACAATAATTTTTGCATATCTTCATTTTTATTAAATACTGCAATATCCATAGAATTTATAGCTAAATATTTTTTTATCATATAACAAGGAGCTTTCAATTTAGCATTAACTTGTGCATTATATTTCAACAAAACACGTGCACTATTTATATCATTATTTGCTACTGCCTCATGAAGGAACGTATTACCTCCAATATAAATATCAGGTGATACCCCTTTTTGTAAAAATAATTCTACTATATCAGCTCTTTTCTTTTTTAGTGCACTTATAAATGGATTATTTGGTTCATAATTAAAAGCTTCTATATCTACTCCTAAGTCTAATATAAATTTTACTATCTCTATATTACCACCATAAACGGCCCAGTCTAAATCACTTTCACAGTGACTTTTATATTCGTTAACTTTTACGCCTTTATTAAAAAAGTATTTTGCAATATTATAATTTCCATTCATACAAGCTTTTGTAAAAAGTGTATTATCTTTTATTCCAGTATCCATATTGGCACCTTTTTCAATAAGCCAGTCTGCAACCTTAATTGTTAATGTTCTATTAAATACTAAACATTCTAGTAAACTATCTTCATGATAACGCATATTAATATCAGCACCAGCATCTAAACATAATTGACATACTTGCAAGTTCTCATTTTCACAGGCACGTAAGAAAAAACAAAAAAGCTCATCTTTATTCATACCCCGTACAATATTTAACAAATCATCGTATTTGATTGTTCTATCTTCCATAATATTCCTCCTTTAACTTTTTAATCCTCATAATCTAGAAGATTTTAATAGTTTTGATACAGCGTTATTATACTACCATATTTTCTTTATGTCAAGTTTCAATTTATTGTACTATACAATTAAGAAATCTCATTATATATTATCATAATGAGACCATACACTAATTATTTTTATTATTTTTTCTTCCTCCAATACTTGATAAACTAATCTATGTTGTATATTTATCCTTCTTGAATATGCTCCTTGTAAATCTCCTATAAGTTTTTCATAAGGTGGTGGATTTTGAAAAGGATTTTTCTTTATTACTTCAACTAATTCTTTAACTTTTTGGCTTAAACCGAGATGATTTTAATTTTGGTATATCTTTCAGTACTTGCTTTCTATACACTATATTGTACATTCTACCACTCCACCTCATCTTCATTCACACAATCTTTTATATCTTCTTTTAAACCTTTTAATATATCCTCTTTTAATTTTGGCATAGAAGATATATACAATGTTTCCATTAAATTATTATAATCACTTTCGGACAATATGATAGCATTACCTTTCTGTGTTACAATATTTATTGGTTCATTATATTTTATTGTTTGTTCTATCAGATTATATATATTTTTCCTGAAATTAGTTATATTTACATTAGTCATTATATAGCACCTCACTTTCTATATTAATTATACCATACGTAATTACGTACGTCAATATATATTATGATATATTATACAAAAAATATACAATAATTATCCCAAAACATAGTTATGACTTTTAATACACACTATAAAAGCTTAGTACAAGTACTTCTTAAAAGGTATATATATTCCTTACTTTTATATTATCTTATGGACTTTACATCAAATTTTATTTATTGTACTAAGAAATTAGTTTTAATTTTTTTCCTATTAATTTCAATAAAAATATAGTATTATTAATCCATTAAAATATTAAAAATTAAATCGTACATTTTTTACTAATCATCTATTTTAATATCAATATCACTCTAAATCCAACATTAGCTGATGTAAAGTATGTATTAACTTCTGGTATTCTAGTAATTAAGCTATTAACATTATCATACTTATCACCATTTTGTTCTAATAGACCATCTCTTATAACTCCGTAACTATATTTATAATAATTAGAATATGGGATTTTTTCATTACTAGAAACTTCTGTTGTATATTCTTTTGCATTTCCAGCAATATCATAAATATTTTTTATACAATATCTTTCTTCTAAACCTGTTTTAAATGTCGAATATTTTTTATTTTCATCTTCTAATACAACATTGTAATTTCCATATTTTTCACTATTTAATATTATATCCTTTTTAGTTTCATATATCCATTTTATAGTGGTATCATAACAATTTGATGTCATAAGATAACTTTTTACTGTATCATTATTACAAAATTTCTTTGCCAATTCTATTGATTTGCTAATATTAATATAGTTCCAAACATATGCACCTTTTTTTATAACAAGTTCTTCATTTTCCCAAGGTGTATAATCTTCTGACTGATATATGTATGGTGTTTCATCTGCGACTGCATTTTCTATACCAGCCTCATATCTGCCAATATAAAAACCTTGATATTTTTCTATACTCGCTAAAACCTCTCTATTTATAGCATTTATTTCACAATATCTCCAATCTGATGTAGGATACTTAAATACATTATTTTGCAAATAAACAAACTCATCATTTTCACTGTCTAACACATAACGCCCATATCTAATACTACCATTTTCACCATCTTTTGTACATGGCACCCAAACAAATTGATTTCCATTACTATCTTCTATAACCAAGCCATCATTCCAGCCTTTAGGTACACCTTGATTATCTAAATCCCAACTTGCATTATTTGTCTCTACCGCCTTAAATCCATCAGGTATAGTTGGATTATTGTACCTACTAATTGTATCATTCACTGAAATAAATTCATTATTAGCAATTCTTTCAAGAAAGTCACTAAACATAGTTCTATAATCTTCCTCAGTTTCATATACCTCATAATTTGAAATATATAACTGTGATTTATTTAATGCAAACTTTGTTGTTTTACCAGTATTTATATTAGTAATATTAAATTCATACTCACTTCCATATTTTATATCATTTGCTCTAATTGCTTTTATTCTCATATTATTAGCTATATTTATAAACTCTTTTATTTCTTCTTCATTTAAAATTACAAATATTGGATATTCTTTATCATCTACATAAAATGTAGTTAGTATTTCATAATTATTAATATTATTTTCAATACTTTTAATGACACTACTTTTTTCTGCAGAAATAAACTTATTACCTCTAATTATATAATTTAAATCTCCTCTAAAGAATAATACAGCTAAAAATAATGATATAAAAAATACAAGTAATACAAAAATCACGATGAATATAACATATTTTTTCTTCATAACTCCCTCCAAAAATTGCATATAAAAAATTATAGTGTAAAAAATATATAAAAATTATATCATTTATATACTAAAGTGTAAATATTAAATTCTATAATGCAAATTCAAATATTGAAAATTTACTAAAAATAACATATAATAAATGTAGTTTAAGGAGATTATATGAGTAAAAAAATATTATTCTTAATTGTTATTATTTTAATTACAATTTCGATATTTATATCATATTATTACATCTATTATATAAAAGGAAATGAAATAGCAGCTATAAATTTATATAAGGATTTAATTAATAATTCAATTGATATGAATATATCTAACAATAATTACAATTATATTGAATTTGATAAATCTTCCCTTTTTGATCCTTTAACAGGAAAACAACTTTCAACTAATTCAAAAAATGAAATACTAACTTACCTAAAAAAATACAATGATAATGCAAGACTTGCAAATATTAATAAAATACCATATAATGCAGATGGAATAGCTATTACACTTAATACGTATAAAAGATCAAAAAGAAAAATAGATATAACTGTAAATTGCTATATACCAAATAGTGGCGTTACTAGCCAGAAATACAAATGTACATACACTAAAAATAAATGGGATTTAGTTAGTGGCTTAAGTGGAATTACTGCTACTCCATAAAAATTTATATTTTATATAAAAGTCATTCTATTAAATAAACATTTACAGCTTAATATATAAATTAGAACAGTAAAATAAATAATAAAAAAAGAATACATCTCAATAACTTTAAAACAATCAAAGAAATTTTTATATAATAGAGAATAAAAACATTGAAAATACATATGTAAATCAATGTTTTTTTGTTATTGGATTATAATAATATGATTTTTTACAACTTTAATTTTTATACAAAGAATATTCATATATTTAGTATTCTCTATTATACTATTTCTGATACTTTTCAGGCATAATCTTTATATCTCTAATCATATCTCCATTTATAATTCGACTACCATTTTTCTCTTCAACTTTTAACCAATTTCCCTCTACTGATACAATTTTGCCAGTAACGCCAAATGAATCATTAAATAATGATACAGTACAAACTTTACCTATAAATTCTTTTATTAGCTCTGTTGGCATATTCCTTTTCCTCCCCTCTTTTTTCCTTTTTATTATACTATAATAAAGTTTATTTTTTCTACTATTCATTAATAAAATAAATATTATTATGATAAAGAATATATAATAATTTATATCCCCACACCTCCTATAAGTTAGTCATAAACACGTAATTAATTTTTTATTGTTCGACATTAATATTTTAAAACAAAGAAATTATATCATGTATTTTCAAGTATGTAAAGTATTTTTATTTATCTGTCAAAAATGCAAAATTTTTTAATAATGTATCTATAAAAAATGCAAAAATATTACATCTGATATCTATAAAAAATGCAAAAAATTATTGACAATATTCCTAGATTTAGTTAAAATATATAATAAGGGAGAAATTTATGGAAAGAAAAATATATAATGAATTATTAAATTGGAAAAACAATAATATAGAAATACCATTAATGGTTGTACGGAGCAAGACAAGTTGGAAAAACATATACAATAAAGGAATTTTGTAAAAATGAATTTGAAAAATATGTTTATATAAACTTATTTGAAAGTGAAAACATAGTTGAATTATTTGAAAGAAAAATTTCAATTATGGATAAAATAAAATTACTAAAAATTATTATTAAAAATGAAAAAAATATAAATATTGATTTTAATAATACTGTTATTTTTTTTGATGAAATACAAGAAAGCGAAGAGATTATAAGTAGTTTAAAATATTTTAACGAATCTGAAATTCCTTATAAAATTATTTGTGCAGGTAGTTTACTAGGTGTTAAATTAAAAAGAATGGAAAAAGCATTTCCTGTCGGCAAAGTAGATATACTAAATATGTACCCTATGGATTTTGAAGAATTCTTAATAGCAACCACTGGAGATAATACTATTCAAATATTAAATGAGCACTACGAAACTAACACACCAATAGTAGATGTTATACATAATGATTTACTTTCACTATATAGACTATACCTTTGCACTGGTGGAATGCCAGATTCAATAAATAATATTTTAAGTGTTAATAAAGATATTATCGAATATAATAGAAAAATATTAAAAAATATTACTAATGGATACTTAAATGATATGAAAAAATATGTTAAAGATGCAACTGAAACTGTTAGAATTGAAAACATATATAATTCTATTCCTATACAAATAGGAAATAAAAGCAATAAATTTCAATATAATAAAGTACGTAATGGTGCAAGAAGTAAAAATTATGAAACAGCATTACAATGGCTATTATCTAGTAAACTAGTAAATAAAATATGTATGTTAAAAACTCCACAAAATCCACCAGAGGCATTTAAAGACGAAGAGATTTTCAAACTATATTTAAATGATGTAGGCATATTAAATTCTATTTTAAATATTAATCTTGAAGATATAATTCTTGATAAAGAATTCATATATAAAGGAGAAATTGCTGAAAACTATGTTCAACAACAATTAAATATTAACTTTGAAAATATTTACTATTGGAAAAATAATAATACTGCTGAAGTAGACTTTGTAATACAAAATAAATATGGTCTTATACCAATAGAAGTAAAAGCGGGAGATAGTATAAAATCAAAAAGTTTGAATTTATATATACAACAATTTAAGCCTAATTATGGTATAAGAATTTGCGCTAAAAATTTTGGTTTTGCTAATAAAATAAAAACTATACCATTGTATTCTACATTTTTAATAAAATAAAAATACACTGTAAAAGACATTGAATTACATATATATTTCAATGTTTTTTTGTTATAATTTTCAATAATATTACTTTTTTAAAGTAACTTATTAAACGGACCTAAATCAATAATACTATAAAATATAATTTCAATCACATATTTTAACATATATATGCAATTTTTTTCACAATAATTAAATACCTGCATATACTTATAATATAATTATTTAAAGGAGATGATTTTTTTATGAATAATAACCAAAATGACATGAACTCTATGTTAAATTCAAAACTACTAGAATTATTATCAACAATAGATAAATCAAAAATTGAACAGGTAAGTAGAATGGTTCAAAATATGTCTAGTGAAGATTTAGCAAATTTGGTTGGTATGCTTAGCAAAAACCAAAACAATACACAAAAATAATGGACGAAAAAAATATTGAAGAACAAAATCAAAATAGTTCTTCTAATCAAGCTGAGTTATTTAATTTAATACAAAGCATTCAATCAAAGCTAAATGAGGATAGCAATATACAGAATAATAATTCTTCATCAAATACTGAAAATGACCAAACTAATACTAATAATGCTGATGATAATACAAATAGTAATCAAGAAAATCAAAACATAAATAATAGTGGAATTAATATGTCAGGTTTAAGTTCTATACTACAAAATTTAGACATTGGCGCATTACTAAAAAATATAAGTGGTAATTCAAATACTAATACAAATAGCAGCGATTCAAATGGAAATATGTTTGATGAAAAAAATATATTAAGACTTCAAAAAATAATGTCCTCAATTGGGAAAAATGATCCTAAAAAAAATTTACTTTTATCTTTAAAACCATTCTTAAGAAAGTCAAGACAAGATAAAATAAATGAATACATAACAATTTTAACAGTTATAAATGCTTTAGGCATATTTGATAAAAAAGGTAGTGATGAAAATGTATAATAATATGTATTACCCAAATTTCTACGATTATAGATACAGAGCTTACATAAACAATACATGGCATCCTACCTTTTATCAAAATTTAAATTATATGAATAATAATCCATTTAGTAGTTCTCATACTGAAAATATTGACAATAGCAATATTAATGAAAGACAAGAACAAATTCCAAACAAAGATGGTAATTTTTTAACAAATTTATTAAATATAACTGATAATAACATATCAATATTTGGATTTTCTATTGCACTCGACGATCTTATAATCATTGCTTTAATATTATTATTACTTGTAGAAACTGAAACTGATTTTTCATTAATTATTGTCCTAGGGCTATTATTATTCAATATATCGTTTAGTAGTTTTAATCTTCTTTAGATAAACCATATTTTTGATAATATTCAACGAGAAGTTTGTCAATTTTAACACTCGTTTCATATATATCACTATATGGTTCATTATTTGCAACTTGTTTTTCAAGTTTATCTTTCAACTTTGTTATATCCTCTATTAACATATATCTCTCCCCCTAAACTATATATACTATATTTAAAAAAAATTGTCAATATTTGTTGTCGAAAATCGGTCGCAAAATTCGACAAAATCTGCTTTTTGTTAAGCTTTGAGAACTTATTTTCTACATAAATAGTATATGTTTCAATTTAAAATATATACAGTATAGGGAAATAAACTTTTGTAAAATATTGTCTATTTTTGTCTAATTACAGATATGACTTGTTTATCACTTTCAAAGTTATTCAAAAACTCTTTTACATCTTGTGGTGTTATATTCTTTAAAATATCATTATGAGCATAAAGTGTTGTATCATCAACAATACTTTCAATTATTCTTCTATACGAAATTGTTATACTCTCTGATACTAATATATTTTCACCAATTTTTTTCTTTTTAATAGTTTCAAATAATTCTAAATCAATTTCACTATTTTTTATCATTTCTATATAATCTAGTATATGTTCTTTTAATGTATCAATATTAGGAGAAATTGCAGATAATAAAATATGTGCAAAACTACTACTTCCTTCAAATTCAACAATAACTGGTTCAATTAATAATCCACTATTATATTCTTTTTGATAAAAATTAGTAATCTTTGAAAAATACATTTCATATACAATATCAGCTAAAATCTCCATTTTTATAAGTCTATCACCGTTAATAGGTAATAATTTATATCCAATACCTAATTGAGGCATATATATATCTAATTTTTGTTCTATTTCATGAGTTTTTACATCTTCAGGCTCAGGGCTAATATACTTTTCTACTTCCTTCACAGTTTTACTATCAAAATCAGGTTCATATAGCTTTATATTTTTTTCAATTAATTCCACAGTTTCGTTTTCATCTACATCTCCTACAACCACAAAAAACATATTACTTGGGTTATAAAATGTATTATAACATGTATATAATATATCTTCTGTTATATGTGATATAGACTCTACTGTCCCTGCAATATCTATACTTATTGGGTGATTAATATACATAGCTTTAAGAGTGTTAAAATAAGCTATATAACTTGGATCATCATCATACATACTAATTTCTTGTGCAATTATCCCTTGTTCTTTATCAACATTTTCTTTTGTAAAATATGGTGTCTTTACAAGCTTTATTAAAAGTTCTATTGCTTCATTAAATTTATCTATTGTTTCAAAATAATATACTGTATGGTCAAAAGAAGTATAAGCATTTGATGATACACCAATTTTTGAAAATAAATCTAGTGCATTAGCACCTTCCTGTTCAAATAGCTTATGTTCTAAGAAATGCGCTACACCATCTGGTACTTTAATTCTCTTTCCACTATTTATATCAACAAAATCATTTATAATTGAACCATATTTCGTACCAAACATTCCAACCTTTTTTTGATAGCCTTTTTTCTTGCAAATATATACATCTAGTCCATTTTTTAAAGTAGTTTTATATGTAATTTCATCTAAAATTTTATTTTCAATTATTTCAAAGTTATGCATCTTGCTCACCTCCAAGTAAAAATATTTCTTCAACTTCTAATCTATTAGCGATATTAATAACATCTTGCTTTGTAACTTTCTTTATATTATCGATCATATCATAAACTGTAATTTTATCATTTTTATTTACTATTAAATTAGAAAAAATCATTTTTGAAATTGCAATTTTTGAATCATTCCATTCTAATAAATCTGAAATTAAGCTTTTCTTTGAAGCTTCAAACTCAGCATCAGAAATATTCCCACTACACATTTCATTTAAATTTTGAATAATTACTTCCTTTGCCCTATTATAATTTTTCCTTTCTATTCCAGCATATATAATCAAAATTCCTTTAAATCTATAACATCTTGATCTTACAGTATATGCAAGTGACTCTTTTTCCCTAAAATTTTGAAATAGCTTAGAACTTGGAGTTGCACCTAAAATAGAATTATACACATTAAATGCATAAAAATCATTATCTACATGCTCTTTTAATCTAAGTCCAAACGTCATAACACTTTGAACTGTATCTTGTTTCTCATAAGTTTCATTTATTTTATTATTTTTTCTTTTAGTACTATTTACTATATTATATATAAGTTCATCGTAATTTATATTAGTATTTAACTTATTTCCAAATATTTTTTGGAAACTTTGCTCTATATCATCATATCCATTTAAATTTCCTGATAATAGTACTGTTATACATGAATTTTTGATTAAATTATTATATCTGTTATATAAATCTACATCTGTTATGGCTTTAACATCATCTTCCTTACCATATACAAACATACCAAATGGCTCATCTTTGCATAACAACCCTTCTGTTTTAAATACAGAATATCTTAGTTTATCATCTTTTATCATTCTTAATTTTTCAATTATTGCATCTTTTTCTATTTCTATTATTTTTTCATCAAATTTTCCTAAATTCATATTAGGCTCAAATATAATATCATGTAAGAACTGAATACTTTCTTCTAATACGTCCTGATTATCAGGCAAGTATTTTTTATTAATACATTCTATTCTAAACGCAACATTATATAAATCACCAACAAATTCTACATTTATATCAAAATTTACACCATATAATTCATATAGCTTTTTTTCTATATCTTTTTGTGTTTTATATTTTGCAGATGACTTGGATAAAATAGAAGCCAACACTGCATTTTGAGATATTTCTTCATTCTTTACGGGCATTGTAAAGTTTATAGAAATATATATACTTTTAAATTTTTCATCATTAATTTTATATAAATTCAATATAATCACTCCCTTTTTATTATATGCGATTTTTATATATTAAAACAAAAACCAAGATTACTCTTGGTATTATTACTTAGAAAGTTCATTTTTTACAATATCGCTAACAAGTTTTCCATCAGCTTTACCACTTACCTTTGGTCTTAAAAATTGCATTACTTTTCCCATATCTTTAGGACTTGTTGCATCTACACTAGATATAGCCTCTTTTACTAATGTTACTATCTGTTCTTCTGACAATTGCTCAGGTAAATATTTGCTTAAAATTTCAATTTCTTTATTAGAACTATCTACTAAATCTTGTCTATCTGCTTTCTTGAAATCTTCAATAGCTTCTTTTCTTTTTTTAACTTCCTTTGATACAATAACTTGTATTTCTTCATCATTTAATTCTTTTTGATTATCCTTTTCAACTTGCAAAATTGCAGCTCTAAGCATTGTTATTGTATTTTTTCTTAATTCATCTTTATTCTTCATAGCCTCTTTTAATTCATTTAATAATAATTCTTTCATTTTTATCACCTTTCTATAATTCTTTTCCATTATTTTCTTCAACTTTTTCTTTACTCTTTACTACACTTAATATTCCAAGCAATATAAATATTACAATAGAAATAATAAGTAGAATTAATTTCCATATATCAGCATCAACTATTGTTACAGCAATTATACAAAGTACACTAGTTATTGTATATAATAATAAAACTGCTTGCCTTTGTGAAAGTCCTCTTTTTAATAATCTATGATGTATATGTGCCCCATCTGGTTTTAACATAGGTTGACCTTTCAAAAAACGCCTTACCATAGCAAATAAAGTATCAAATATAGGTACACCCAATATAAGAATTGGGGATATTATAGCAAGCATTGTATATCCTTTAGCAAATCCTAAAGTTGCAACAACTGCAAGTGTAAATCCTAACAAATTTGAACTTACATCTCCCATAAACGTCTTTGCAGGATTAAAATTATATGGTAAAAATCCAAGTGTAGCACCTACCAAAACTGCTATTATTACAATTGCCTCTAAGCTTGCTGATGTAGCTATAAATATAGTAAGCAAAGCTATCGAAGAGATTGAAGCAATACCTGCTGCTAGTCCATCTAAACCATCAATTAAATTTAATGCGTTTGTAACACCTATAAGCCAAATTAATGTAATTGGTAAGTCAAGTATTCCAAAATCTATAACATCAGTATATATAAATGGAATTTTTACTCCAGATATTCTAATTCCAAAATAATATGCTATAAGTGCTGCAATTAGTTGAAAAACAAACTTATATCTAGCCCTAAGTGTAAAAATATCATCTATAAATCCCATTAGAGCTATGATAAGTCCACCTATTGCATAACCATAAAATTTTTCACTTAATGCAATTGATGGTATATCTTTTGTAAAAAAATAATAAACTAAAAAACCAATAAACATAGATGCAACTATTGCTATTCCTCCACATCTAGGCATTGGTTTAGTATGCACTCTTCTACTATCCTTAGGAATATCGACCCAACCAAACTTTTTACATAGCTTTATTGCTAATGGGGTTAAAATTAAGCAAGATATAAATGTTACAACTATAATGCCATAAACAAATAACATTATACCTCACCTTCTATCACTGTATTTTCTAAGTCTACTATTTTCTCTAGCCTTGCTACATGTCTGCCACCCTCAAATGAATGTTGTAAAAATGCTTTTACAATTTCTTCAACAAATAATCTATCATTCATACCATCAAGTCTTGCACCAAGGCACAATATATTAGCATTATTATGTTTTCTTGCAAGTTCTGCCATATTAGAATTAGTACACAGTGCTGCTCTAATTCCCTTTATTTTATTACATGCAATTGATATACCTATGCCTGTGCCACATATTGCAATTCCAAAATTCCTTTTATCTTTTAAAACACCTATTGTTATAATCTTAGCTACATCAGGATAATCATCACCTGTCTGGTCTATATAATCAGTTACATCTTTATATTCAATTTTTTTATTATCTAAATACTTTTTTATTATATTTTTTAAATCCACACCAGCATGATCCGAACCTATTATAATCATGTTTCCTCCTAAAATTTTTGTAACAACCTATCCACATATTGTGTAATTTCTTTAGCACAATTTCTATACACTTCAATATCATATCCCCATGGATCGTATATATCTAATTCCTTTAAATCTTTATCAACATATTCCTTTAATGTAAAAACTTTTCCCTGTAATTTTGGATACATAGATAGTATAGCCAATTTGTGATTTACTGTCATACAAATAATTAAATCATAATCTAGTATATTAGTATTTGCAATATTTGTAGCTCTATGATTAGACATATTAACACCATATTCAAGCATTGCCTCTTTTGCATTATTTGTTGAAGCTTCACCATCATTAGCATAAATACCACATGAACTTATCAAATAATCATTTTGCTTACCTAATTTTTGTACAATATACTGTGTATACCAATGTGCCATTGGACTTCTGCAAATATTACCTGTACATACAAACATTATGCTTTTCATATTTCCCTCCAAAATATTACAATAATACATTATAATACTATCACATTTGTTTTAAAGTGTCAATGTAATTTTTAAAAATGGTTAAAACTATTTAAATTTACAAAAATAAAATTTGTAATTAGTTATTATTATTATTTGTATAAATTAAAATTATATTATTAAATCCGGGTCTTAAACACTTTTTTTAATAAAAAATCTTTGCAAGCATTAAAAATGCTTA
>CAOKPF010000016.1 GCA_948470565.1 uncultured Clostridium sp. | reverse complement strand
AATCACACTAATTTTGACATAACACTTGACTTTTCGCTAGAAATTTGGTACAATACAAATCATAGGAATATTATTGTTGCATTTGAAAATCAATATTTTCGGAGGCATAGTCCTCAGAATGATTAAAGGAGGAACTAATTATGATTGAAAAGATTTTTCAGAAACTGTTAAAAAAGGCTTATCCTAATCGGGATTTTAAAGTAGAAAAAATTGGAAAAAATTTTTTTGTTGTTACACATGATTGCATGAGGAGATTGACTTATTCCTTACAAGGAACTCATTCCTATGAGGAAGTAAAAAAAATTAATGCACTCACTACCCATTCTGCAAGATATGGTTATTGTCCTGAAAAAGGACCTATTGCAATAATAGGAATTCCTAATACCGATGTAGGTTTTAGATATTTTAAAGAAGTATCAGCCTATGGAGAAATTACTACTAATGAAGATTTAGAATTTAAAGAATATTCAGATGAAGATGCTAAACATATCGGTAATTATACCGTATATGGATTAAATGGTATTGAAGAAATTGCTAACCTTGTAAAGTTTGACAAGATTAACACTGTTTACGATTCTAGACGTAGGGAAGCAAGATATTCGCATGAACCGCGAGTTTTAAAAATGAAATGCAAACTAGAAGGTCAATATAGTTTTGAAGAAGCTGAAACTTTAGCTAAAACTCAACAACGTTGGGCTGTAGATCGTGGAATGGCATATGCCACATTAGAAAATGGTCAACATATTGCAATTATGAGTTTTTGGTACGAAAAAAAAGATGAAGCTACTGGTTTTAGGGATGTATGGGAAAGTGGAAAAACCGAACCACCTATTCAAAAAATTACTTTTATGACTGACGAAGAAGCAATGAAGATTAATGATTTTTCCATTTACTTATATGACTATAATTTTTTCTATAAACCTGAAAAAGCACCACATATCGTCAAAATCGACCGTACTTTTGCACCCAAATTTGATTTCTATGATACGCCTGATGGTAAAGATTTAAGATTGTCTAATTAAATCTAAAAAAATTTCAATCTAACAAATAATGTTTATGATAAAATAAAAGTGGTTTTTCCGCAATTTATGTGATTAATATTGCAGAAGAACCACTTTTATATTGATAATAACAATAATACTGGGGATTTTTATAACGTATTATACCATAAAGTAATACATAGTGGAAGTAGAACTCATTAGAATACATGTCTTTATCAGATTTTATTATACCATAAAGTAAACATAAGAGAAGTATAATACTAATATTTTTATTTGATTATTTCTTTCATTTTTTATAACTTTTTATCTGTAAATCTATACTTGTTTTGTATAGTTATATATTTTTTACTCATTTTGTATTTTTTATTATTTTTTGTAGCTATATTGTAATATATAACCTATTTTGATATAATGTAGTTAGAGGTAAAGCGCATGAAACAACAAGAAGTTTTAAAAGAAAAAAGAATTGAATTATTAAGTAGTTTAGTAAATGAAATACAAAATACAATAAAGGTAAATAAATTAAAAGAAGATAAAAGGAAAATAAGTATATATTTAAGAATAGCAGAATATACGTATTATTCTGAGGTAAGCATAAGAAAATTTTTAACTGGTATGATACCAAAAGATATATCTAGTTTTGTAAATGGAATTATAGCATATGGAAAATATTTAAATATGAATTATGAGTATTTAGATAAATTTGCGAAAGAATATATACACGCATCTTCAGCTGTTTTAATAGAAAGTAATACAAAATTTATTAATAAGAATAATATTGTGTTACAGGAACTAGATGATATTATTAGAACTGAAAAATTTACTAAGAGTATGAATTGTTTTATGGAACAAAATTTAAAAATTGCATATGTTTCAGGTTATAAATTAAGTGGAAAAACTAAGTCTACTATGGCATATATACATGATTATATGAATATCAACAATATATATAATTATATTTTATGGTGTAATATCAATTCAAATTTTAATTTAAAATCAGAAGTTATAGATGAAATATTTTCACTTTGTGAATTATATAGTGAGAATAAATATTTAGATATAAATGTAAAAGAGGTAAAGTTTTTTGAAATTATAAAGAACAATAAATGTCTATTTATATTAGATTTAAATGATGTAATTTTAACAGAAGAACAAATTATATTTATAAATAGTATGTCTAATCATTCTAAAATAATATTAATATCTTCATTAAATATAGATATATATAATAATGAAAATTTTAAGGAAAAATGTATGTGCATTACATCTAATACAGATTTAGACAAAAATGAAATAACGAAATTATTAAGCAAGAATAATATATTAGATAAAATAATTGATATAGATTCAACAGCCATTGAAAAGTTATATAATATTACATCAGGATTTCCATTTGTTATTAATTATATAGTAAAAAAAGTTATAAAAGATAACAAATATGGGATTAGTATTAATAAAAGTTTAGAAAAGTATCTTGATATAAATGAAATTACATATGAACAACTTAGTGAAAAAATTGTAGGAAGTATTTGGGATAGTATAAGTAAAGAGGCAAAAAGTATATTAATGATAGTATCTATTTTTTCATATTCTGTATCATTAAAATTAATAGCATATGTAAGTCAAATTGGTTTTGGAAGTGATAATTGGATAAAAGCACTAAATGAATGCTATAACAATAATTTATTAACGCATTTGTTCTTAAGTGAGCCAAGATGTAAAATGCATAGCTTTATAAAAACATTGATATATCGTAACCTATCTAAAGATAAAGAATTGTTAAATACTTTAATAAATAAAACTACTAAGTATTACAATATGTTATGTGAGAGTATAGGAGAAACATATAATGATTTAGAAAAGTTTAATATACTGGATGAATACGACGAATATAATGTAATTTCAGAATTATTAGAAATATTATATATTAAAAAAAAGTACAAAGACTTTATTAATATAGATGTAAATTTAAAATACTATACTTATGTTAGAGGTTATTGGAATATTGGGGAAAAATCAAGAAGATTAAAAAGAGCTAGAGCTGCTAACCTTATAGGTGATTTTAATTCAGAATTAGAAGCGTATTGTGATTATATAAATATAATGTCCAAAATGAAAAACGCAGATGAGGCTATTAGATATATAAATATTTCAGAAGAGTTAATTAGAAAATATGATATAAAATCTTTTGATAATAGAATATTAGCATTGTTTAATCATGTAAAAGCATTATATTTTTATAATTGTAAAAAAGATTATATTCAGGCGTTAAATTTATGGAGAGAAAATGAAATTAGATATTGGGAAAATATGAATGAATATAGGCATTTAGTAAATACGTTATGGATAGATAAGTGTAAATATATGACTTATGAAGATTTGGAAAAGTTATATAAAGAAATATTGTGCAGTTATAAATATTGCATAGATAAAAATTTTATAAGAGGTGTTATAGACTATATATTTTTACTTTGTAATATAAATATAAAAAAATATTATATTAATAATGATAACAAATGTATCTATGTAATAGAAGAATATTTAAAAGAAGTAAGAAAAATGTTAGATGAAAAGAATAAATCAGATATAAGAAATGAGGCTGAATATTATAGAATAAAAACAATAATATGTAATTTAAAAAATAATGTAGAGAAAATGAAAGAAAATTATAGTAAAGCATTAAGTATGTATGAATTGCTAGGTGATAAAGAGGATATAGAAGTTTTAAATAAAATCGTTTTAGGAGAATAATTTGTGTAAAGGGAAGTATATGACAGAAATATAAATAATTAAAGTAGTACAATTTAAAAAATGTATTAAATATAAAAATATAAAATTGATGTCAAGACTGCTGAATTTGTTTTCCAAAAAAGTGTTACGATATAATATAGCTTTTCCAATAAATGTGGTGGCGTTATAATATTTGGAATAGATGAGAATAATAATTTTATGGAAAATAAAGAAGAGTTGTAATCCTTGAAAATATTTATATTCTAAAATAAATTATTACTAAACAAAATGCTAGTTATTACGTATTTTGTTTAGTGCAATAAACTAAATATTGACAAAAGAAAATAATTACTATATAATAGAAAAAATGAGTAAAAAGGAGAAATTTATGATTATTCGCGAAAAATATTTATCTAAAATTAGACCATTCTATGATCAAGATTTGATAAAAGTCATAATGGGTGTTAGAAGATGTGGTAAATCAGTCATATTGTTACAAATAATAGATGAGTTAAAATCAAAAGGAATACCAGAAGCTCAAATAATATATATAAACTTTGAATATGAAGATTATTCTTTTATAAAAAATGATATGGATTTACACAATTACGTAAAAGACAAAATAGTAAGCAAAGATAAATATTACTTATTTTTTGATGAAGTTCAAAATGTTGAACACTGGGAAAAGGCAATAAATTCATTTAAGGTATCCAAAAATGTATCAATATTTATTACAGGTTCTAATAGTGATTTACTATCTGGAGAACTTGCTACACATATATCAGGAAGATATGTAAGTTTTAAAACTTATCCCTTCACATTTAAAGAAGTTTGTGAATTAAAAAATATAACGGATAGAAAAGATATAGAAGAAGTATTTGACGACTATATGACTTGGGGAGGAATGCCACAAAGATTTATGATGACAGATGAATTTCAAACAAGAACATATTTATCAGACATCTATGATTCTATATTAGTAAAAGATATTATAGCCAGATTTAATATAAAAGATTTAGATTTATTTAATAGAATTGTAGAATATATAGTTACAACACCATCTCAAAATTTTTCAGCAGAAAGTTTATCAAGTTATTTTGCAAATAAAGATGATAGAGAAGTATCAAAAATAACTCTATACAACTATTTAGGATATATGACAAAAGCTATGATGATAAATAAAGCTGATAGATATGATGTTAGAGGGAAAAGAATATTAAATGGAAAATACAAATATTATTTAACAGATTTAGGATTTTGTCAAATAATGAATGTTGGAAAAAGACCACAACTAGGAGCGTATTTAGAAAATATTGTATATAATGAATTACTATCTAGTGGATATGATGTTAAAGTTGGAAATTTAGAAAATGGAGAGATAGATTTTATAGCGACAAGATTTAAAGAAAAGATATATATTCAAGTAGCATACATTTTAGCAGATGATTCTGTTATTCAAAGAGAATTTGGAGCATTTAAAAATATAGAGGATAACTACCCTAAATATGTTTTAACAATGGATAAGTTTGATTTTTCACAAAATGGTATAATTCATAAAAATGTAATAGATTGGTTATTAGAAGAAAAATAAGAAATAGAAAATTATTAAATACTATGAGTAATAATTTTGCGTAAAGGAGGGAAGTATATGACGGAAAAAGAAATAATCAAAGTAATAGAATTTATGAAAATGTATCAAACTGAAACAGATAAAATCGAGGCAAAGACTGCTGAAATTAGTTTCCCGAAAAAGTGTTACGATACAATATCAGCTTTTGCTAATAAATGTGGCGGCGTTATAATTTTTGGAATAGATGAGAATAATAATTTTATGGAGAATAATGTATATGATTTAAATGATTTGCAAAAACAAATTACATCATTATGTACAGACTCTATGGAGCCTAAAATAAGACCAGAATTTTTAGCTATTACATATAATGATAAAAAGCTATTAGCTGTAAAAATAAATGAGATACCTCAAAATCAAAAACCATGTTATTATAAATGTGCTGGTATGCAAAAAGGCTCATATATTAGAATAGGAGATTCTGATGAGCATATGACTGATTATGAAATATATAGTTTACAAAGCTATAAAGATGGAATACAGGAAGATTTGAGACCTATAAAAAGAGCGAGTTATGAAGACTTTGATTTAGAGAAAATAAATTTTTATCTTGAAAAGGTAAAAGATGATAAACCTAATTTTTCAAAATTTTCTAATGAGAAAATTTTGAAATTAAGTGGAATAATTGATAATAGTACGGGAGTAATATATCCAACTCTTGCAGGACTTTTAATGTTTGGAGAATATCCTCAAGGTTATTTACCTCAGTTATTTGTAGCATGCGTTGTAGTTCCTGGAACAAAACTTGGAGATGTTGGAAAAATAGGGCAAAGATTTGATGATAATAAAAGAGTAGAAGGAACTATTGATGAAATGTTAGAGCAAACCTTGACGTTTATAAGAAGAAATATAGGAACAAGAGTTGTAATTGATAATAATGGAAAAAGAGAAAATATTCCAGAATACCCTATGAAAGCATTAAGAGAAGCAGTAGCTAATGCATTAATACATAGAGATTATAGTATTAGTAGAGAAAGTGCATATATTTATGTGCAAATTTATGATGATAGAATTGAAATAATAAATCCAGGAGATCTTTATGGAAATAATAGATTAGAAACACTTGGTACAGATATGATGTTAGAATCGAGAAATAAAAATATTGTTAGACTGCTTGAAGAAAAAGGAGATATTATTGAGAATAGGCATACTGGAATTGCTACAATGAGAGAAGAAATGAAGAAAATGGAATTGCCAGAACCGGAATTTGAATCTCTAAGAGGAGATTTTAAGGTAATTTTTAGAAAAGAAGAAAATAAATTAGAAACAATCGGACAGAAAACCGGACAGAAAACCGGACAGAAAACCGGACAGAAAACCGAAAGTAAATTTATATGTACGATTAATCAATTAAAAATTCTTGAATTAATAGAGAAAAATCCTACTATTACACAAATTGATATTTCAAAAAAATTAAAAATAGGTAGAACTACAGTAACGGATAATATAAAGAAATTGAAAGAAAATAATATTGTGGAAAGGGTTGGCTCAGATAGAAGAGGATATTGGAAAATATTATAATTTTATGTCTTTTATTTGTATAAAATGTGCTGAATATTTAATAAATATATTATTTTAGTAGTTTGTATAAAATTTTTGATAAAAATACTATCAAATTTGATAAAAACTATAAGTAGTAAGTTAAAGAGAAAAATGTTACAATTATTATGTAATGTAAATATTATAGATAAATTAAAATTAATAAATCGGAGGTTTATAATATGGAAAATTTTTCTCTAAATGATAAAACACAAATAGAAATAATGAGACATTTAGAAGATACAGAAAAACTATTATCTATAGTTTCATCAAAATTATCCAAAAAAGAATGTAGCTCAAAAATTTATACAATGCCTGATTTAGGTATTTCATCTAATGTAACAAGAATGGCAGGAGGATTTTTTACTGGTATGTGTGCAATATGGGAAACTAATGTATCATTTATCCCAATAGATGCTACTGTTAATTCATGTGGTGTAATTTGTTATAAATTAAATAGAAATATTAATATAAATCAGCTAAAATATGCAATAGAATATGTTAAAAAAAATACAAAATATGATTTTAATTATGATAGAGGAAATCACTTCGTAATTTTAGCATATGATACTAAAAATCCTGATGAACAGTATATTTTTTTACATGCCTCTGCAGCTGAATTTAAAAATAATCTATTATATGGATTATACCCAGTAAAAGGAAATTGGTTTTATGACAGAATTGAAACTGAAAAGTTGTGTAATGGAAGATATTTGCGGTATATTAAAGGTGACATTGCAAAACGATTTTTCAAAATTTCAAAATATCTTGATGAATATAATAAAAAAAGAAATAGGGACTTTTCATTATCAATATTAGATAAATGCGATAGTACAGGAATAGAAGTTTTAAATGTATCACATTATGGTATGCCAGATATTAATTCAGTATGTATTGGTTGTCAGTGGAAAGATGAAATATATACTTTACTTACTGCTAATAAGCAAGATATATACATTATTAAGCCTAAAATTACTACTAATAATACTATTAATCATAGTGGAAAAAAACTTACCCTTTCACCACATGGCCTAGGTGTTCAGCTATTAAATGATAATGTGCAGATAAGGTTGGAAAATGAAAAAGTTGCACTAAATAATAAAGTTTTTATTCAGGATAATAAAGTTGACATTGGGATAGATGCTAAAATGAGAGGGGTTGGAATAGAACAGTCTAAATTAGATAATATGATAGGTCAGGTTTTGTTAAAAACACCTGGTAATATTTTATGTAGGCTTAAACAAATAGCTTGTTATAACAAGGATGGTTTTACTGTTTATAACTAGTTTTTTGTTCTATTAATAATATAATTTTAAGGAGAGCTTTTAATATGGCAAAATGTAAAATTACACAAAAGCAGTATTTAGAAATTGCATTATGGAAAGAATTACAAATGTTAAAGACTGATAAAGATATTTTAAAATTCTTCAAATCAATACGGTTTGTAGATGAAGGCAATATATATTATAATTTGTATAATAATATGGTAAATATTATAACTTCAGGTGATAAACCGCAAATAAAGAAAAAGGGTAAAATAGGTTGGTATACACTTTATGTTAGTTATTTAAATCTTCCATATGAGGAACGTAGAGATTTTAAGGAAACAATGAAAAATAGTTTTAATAGTTGGTTGCAAAAATACCATAGTAACTATAAAGAATATTTTGTAAATGGTATGTCACGCAACAATTTTATAAAGTTGCTAGTAGAATATACAGGATATAAGTTATAACAAAAGCATAAAGGAAAATGAGAAACGCTGAATTTACATTGGTAAAATCAGCGTTTTTTTTCGAATTTTAAAAATTAATAAACTTGAAACTTATTTGTTTTGATGTTATAATTTTATAAAGATATTTAGGGGGAAAATAATCATAAAAATAGCTGTAATTTCAGATATACATGGAAATTTAGAAGCATTAAAATCAACATTAAATGATATAAGTAAGAAAAATGTAGACAAAATTATATGTTTAGGTGATATAATTGCAAAAGGTGTTCATTCAGAAGAGTGTGTAAATTTAGTTAGAGAAAAATGTGATATTGTATTACGAGGGAATTGCGATGAATATTTTTCTAAGGAACATGGAAATATAGATAAACTAACTAAAATAGAACAAGACAGAATAAAATGGAATCAATCTATGTTAACAAAAGACAATAGAGAATATTTGCTAAATTTACCATTCTCTTATGAATTTTACATGAGTGGTAGTTTGGTAAGACTATTTCATGCTTCACCTAGTGCAAATAATAAAGCTGTGTTAAATGTGGATAACGTAGAAACCAAACTTAGTATGTTTTACGCTACTGATAAAACACAGACTAATAATACAGCAGATATAGTAATATATACATATACATCATGCTTATTTAGATAGATTATATAACAAAACTTTAATAAATATTGGGAGTGTTGGAAACTCTTTTGATACTATCAGAAATCCTGATATAGATAGTAATGTATTAGAAACTACCAAAAGTAATTACTTAATTATAGAGGGAGAATACGGAAGTAAAGAATATACTTATGATATTTCATTTCAGTTTATAAAGGTAGCTTATGATATAGACAAAGAACTAGAAGATGAATATAAAAATATAGAAAGGGATGGATATCATATGGAATTAAAAGAAGGTATGTTTAGAGATATGAAAAAGGTAAAGGATAAATTTAAATCTTTAAATGTAGAGATCAATTAAAATTTTAGTTTAGAATTCACTGAAAAGTTTGTGAATTCTAAACTTACATAATATGTTATATTTATTAATGTAATTTTAAAATAAGCTATTGATAGCCTCTGTATAAATAGATTTTACGAGTATATAGTCATTTGGATTTTGAATAACATAATTTTCAAGCATTACACCACTATTAACTTCTAGTATTAAAAGTTTATTATCAGTAGTATTAATTATATCTATACTTCCAAATTTTAAATTGGTTTTTAAACAGACTTGCTTAGCAAGTTTTATAAGATTTTCAGTGAGTAGACTATTTTCAATTTTTTTTGAAATTGCCCCTTGTGATAAATTAAATTTCCAATTGTATTCAAATATTTCATTACTAGAAAGCACTTTGTCATATTTAACATCATTTAGTTTATCCTTAAAATAATTATAGTTAAATTCAAGTAGTAATTCGCGTATAGTTTTATTACCATCTCCAATAACAATAGGTAAAGATTTTTCATATATTAATTTACATTCATTATTTAGCATGATAATTCTATATTCGTGTTTTATTGAATAAAACGGACAAATACTAATAGAATAATTATTTAAAAATAATTTATCTAAAATTACATTTAATTCATTTACATTAGTAACATTAAATACATTATTCCCACAGGTACCGCAATTTGGCTTAAGTACTATGTGATTATTATTTTTTTCAAAATAATCTTTTACATATTCATAAGTGTTGCAACCAATTGCATAATCAGAATTATTTGTTTTGTTATATACAATTTTATGCTCAGCTACAGGAATATTTTGGTTATTTAAAATTTCATATAGGGCATATTTATCATCTGCAATTAATCCCATTCCGTGTGGATTTAAGTCAAATTTATATCCAGATATAAATCTAAAATTACCGTTTTTTTCTAACATTATTACCCAGTCTTTGGATAAGAATTTATAGTTTATGCTATTTTCAATGCATATTTGTGCTATTAGTTCTTTAAATGTTTTTATCATAAAAAATCACTCCTATTCATCATTATAACCTTTTGCAATTAATGCTTCTTCTATTTTATTTACTCTAGTTATTATTGAAAAGAAAAATTTAGTTAATATTATTTTCATATTTTTTATGTTAAAATTAATGTTTTTTGCTATACAAGCTTCCTTTATTTCATGTATCTCTTTTTTTAAAATAGGTATCATTGATAATGATATACATACCATTATTTTAATATCATTAGGATTTATTTTAAATAACTTTAAAGGAGTAAAAAGTAATTTTATTGTATCTGATACTTGATTAATACTTGTAGTTTCAGAATATATAATCGTTATATTACATACTATAATTAATTTTATTGCAATAAAAATTGATATTATAAACTCATCTAATATACAGTTAAAAATAAAGGTAAAAATAACAAATGGTAGAACTTTACAAGTCCTGATAAGAACATTTTTAATTTGTATATTTTTATAGATAATTATTAATATATTAATTAGTATTGAAAGTAAAATAAGTTTATTATTAGGTAAAAAGAAAATACTTGTACTATATAAAATAAATATTATAAATTTAATTACATCTATCATTATTACTTATCCCTTTCAAATTTTTAACAATTTCATCTATTGAAAAATCTTTTATATTCAAATCTATGTAATTTTCTTTTAATTTTACTAATAGTTCTAGTAATACAGGTATTTTTATATCAAATTTTTCTAATATATTAGCATTTTTAATTAATTCCTCTTTTTTTATTTCATAAGCAATTTTTCCATCATGTAAAATTAATGTTCTATCAGCAATTAACATTTCATCTGCAAGATTTGTTATACAAATTATACTGTATCCATTACTTTTTAGTTTTTTAATAATATTATAAATAGCTTCTTTTCCAGTGCTATCAATCATAGAAGTAGATTCATCAAATATAATATATTTAGGATTTTTTGCCAAAATTTCAGCTATCATTATTCTTTGTTTTTGTCCTAAAGATAGATGGTATAAGTCACTATGCTTAAATTTTAGCATATCTACTTGTTCCAGTGCAAAATTGATTCTTTTATCAATTTCAGACTTATCAAGAGATTTGAGTAAAAAAGCTAATTCATCATAGATATTATTAAAGATAATTTGGTTTTCAGGATTTTGAAATACAATACCTACTTTTTTTAAAATTTGTTTATTATTTGAAATATTGAAGTTATCAATTATGATATTTCCATGTTTTAACTTTGTAATTCCTGAAATAAGTTTTCCAAGAGTAGACTTTCCAGATCCATTTTTACCTACAATTGCAATTATTTCACCTTCTTTTACTGAAAATGATAGATTATCTAATATAGCATTTTCATTATTATTATATTTAAAAGTTACATTTTCTACTTTAATCATTATTACTCCTTATATACATATCAAAAGGTTTTCTTAACATTTTTTCGATAAATAAAATTACTGTTATTTGTATAGGTATCATAATAATTTCTTTTACAAGTCTTGTTCCAAGTAATATTATATATGATTTGCCAGCAGTAATACTTATCCAAAATGTATTAAGACATATATTTGATATAAATGTGACTAATATAACTGAAATTATTAGTCGTATTAAGTATTGATTATCAGTATATGAATTTGAATTTTCTTTATAAAGTAGTAATCCATAAATCATGCCTGATATAGCGGTGCTTACTGTATAACCTATAAAATATGGACCTGTTGGGAATAGTATTGCACCTATAATATCACCTAGAACATTTAGTAATATGGTATATTTGACACCTAACCAAGTAGCGCATAACATAGTTGGAATAAATGCAAAGCTAATCTTTAAAATAGGTGTTTTAATAGACAATAGTCGAGATAATAATATAAGTATGGATAAAAGTATTGCTGTTAATATTATTTTTTTTAGTTTAGTCACAAAAAACTCCTCCTTTTCTTTTAATTCGCGCTAAAAGAAAAGGGGAGTGATAAGTTTACTTCCCAATATTCTTATTAGCGGAATGCGAAAATAAATTAGCAAATTTCTTTTTGCCTTAGTAGCAACTTCCCGTCTACTAAGTCTTAACTATTTATTTTCTACTCTAATAAAATAAAAGTATTAATAATGTATAAAAATACATTATAATCTATATAGTTTAACTATTTATAAATAGAATGTCTTTTTGGATTTGTATAAAACTTTGTAAATATTTGTAAATTTAAAATTTCATAAAAACTATTGGCATTTTAAGTTGGTCTTAAAATAATAGTTTTATATGAAATTAAATAAACTGATACAGGTATTTTATCATTTTTGAGTTTATTTATCAAGTATTTGCAGATATTCCTGTACAAAAAATACCACTCTTTTCGGAATTATATATTAAAGAAGAGTAATAAATAGTTTGAGTAGTTTAATTGCAGCTACCTTATCGTATTTATTTCTTAATATAACATCGTTCTATCTATATTATATGTGCGAAAGTCAATAATTTTTTATAATTTAAAATAAACACTATTAATATAGCAATAAAATATATTGTTTTTAATATCACAAAAACTCGAAGTTTCTATCCTATTTTTCTCTATTTTACTATTTTTTTATATTTTTATATTTCTAATAATTGAAATTGCCCTTTTACAATATGTGTATATAAATATTATATATGAAATGGATTAAACTTGGTTCTAGCCTGGAATTATATTTTCAAATGTTGACAATATATACATTATTTTATATAATTGTCAGCGATGTATGAGTAGGGGGAATTAAAAAATGTTTAGTGTTAATCATGTTGCGATAAGTGTCACAGATCTTAAGAGGAGTATAGAATTTTACAATAAATTTGGTTTTAAGGAGTTTAAATTTTGGAGTGCAGATGATGAGAGTATAAAAATTAACATGTTAAAATTAAATAATACAGTTTTAGAAATATTTTGTTATAAAGATTATAAAAAGTTACCAGAAACTGCAAAGTCAACAACAACATATTTACCAGTATTAGGAGTAAAGCATTTTGCATTAGGGGTAGAAAATATAGAAGAAGCAAAAAATTTTGTGTTGAAAAATAATATCTGTTCTAATGTAGATATAAAAAGAGGTAGACTGGGAAAGAAATACTTTTTTATTAATGATCCAGATGGAATTTTAGTAGAAATAATTGAGAATGATTAGTTGCAATAGCTATTATATTAATATATATAATTTATACTATTTTACAATAATTAATGCAATTTTGTATTTTTATTAGATTGGCGTTTGTATTAAAATTACATAAATATATCTAAAATAATTGATTTTTAGATAAATAAATGTTAGAATATAAAAGTAAGTTTACAACAATCAATAAATAATTATCTATTGAAAGGAGAGAGCGGCAAGTATTAGCTAAGTTATATTAAAAGGGATATATTAATTTGTATTAAATTATAGTTTTGGAGGTGGCTTAAATGGGATATAAAACACTTTTGTTTTACATTGACGATACATTATTGGATTTTAAAAAAGATCAGAGATTTGCAATTTCAACTGCACTTAGTTTAATAGGAGTTGAATGCACAGATGAATTATATAATTCGTATAATCAAATTAATAATGAATTATGGTCATTACTAAATGAAGGCAAAATTACATTACAAGAGGTGTTAATAAAAAGGTTTGAAATATTTTTTGATAAACATGAAATATTAGAATCGCCTTTAAAATTTAAAGAATTAGTATCGCAGGGATTTAAGCAATCTGGAAATTTAATTTCTGGAGTGGAACAACTATTTTTGAAATTATATGGTAAGTACGAGTTAGTAATTGCAAGTAATGGTCCAAAATCAGAACAAGTGCCAAGGCTAAAAAATGCTAATTTGTATAAATATTTTTCTAAGATTTTTGTATCTGAGGAAATAGGGGTAAATAAACCAGATAAGAAGTTTTTTGATATTATATTTAATCAAATTGAAAATAAGCATAAGTCTTCAATTTTGATGATTGGCGATGATTTAACAACAGATATACAAGGTGCTATAAATGCTGGTATTGATAGCTGTTGGTTTAATTATAAGGATAAAAGTGTTAATAGTAAAATTATTCCAACATTTTCAATAAAATCATATAATGAACTAATTAATTTATTATGTATGTAATTTTCTAATAAAAAGTTTGTATGTTTACAAGTGGGTGACAGAGTTTATATTTTAGCTAATTTTATTAAATATATTAGGAGGAATTATTATGAATTTTGATGAAGAAATTAATAGATATGGAACTAATAGTTTAAAGTATGATTTTAAGGCTGACAAGAATAAGCCTGATGATGTATTTCCAATGTGGGTGGCAGATATGGATTTTAAATGCTGTGATGAAATTTTGAAAGATTTACATACCAAAATAGACCATGGAATTTTTGGATATTCTAAAAATGATAAAAGCTATTTTGAAGCTATAAAAAATTGGTATTATAACAATTTTGAAATAAAATTAGAAGAAAAATGGCTTATTACTGTACCTAATGTTGTATTTGCACTGGCTACTGCTGTAAAAGCTATTACTAAGGAAGATGATTATGTATTGATTAATAATCCTGTATATAATCCATTTACCGAGGTTATTGAGGATAATAAAAGAAAAGTTATAAGTAGTGATTTAAAATTAGTAAATGAGCATTATGAAATTGATTTTGAAGACTTTGAAAGAAAAATTAAAGAATACAATATAAAGCTATATTTGTTGTGTTCACCGCATAATCCAGTTGGAAGAGTTTGGACTAAAAATGAATTAGATGAAATAATTAATATATGCAAAAGGAATAATGTTTTTATTGTGAGTGATGAAATTCATAGTGATTTTGTATGGAAGGGTGTTCATACATGTATGTTAAAATATGAAAGTTATAAAGAAAATATTATTCTTTGTACGGCACCTACAAAGACATTTAATCTTGCTGGATTACAAGTATCTAATATATTTATACCTAATGACGATATTAGAAATAAATTTCAATTAGAATTATGGAATACAGGTTATAGCTTAATAAATATAATGGGGTTAGTTGCTTGTAAATCTGCTTATGAAAAAGGACAAAAATGGTTAAATGAATTAAAGTATTATTTATATGAAAATATTAAATATGTGAATAATTTTTTAAAGGAAAGACTACCAAAAATTAAATTAATTTATCCAGAAGGTACATATCTTTTATGGATAGATTTCAGAGAGTTAGGACTAACAGATGAAGAAGTTGATGAATTAATGATAAAAAAAGCTAAATTATGGCTTAAGAGTGGGAATGTATTTGGAAATTCTGGTAAAGGATTTCAGCGTATTAATATTGCTTTACCAAGAAAGAAATTAGAGATTGCAATGTGTAATTTAGAAAATGCATTTAAAGATTTTTAAGGAGATTTTATTATGAAAATTGGAAATTTAGAATTTAAGCCTATTATAGAATATAGTAATCTTGTACCAAAATGTATATATAATTTTGTATGTAACTATGATCATGAACAAGATAAATTCTTGGTTTCAGAGATTAATCCTGATTTTGCAGATGGAAATAAATTATGTGAAGAATATGGAATAAATAGAGAAATGGGGTTTAATTGTTTGATTGTGGAGTGTAAGAGAAATGATAAATTGAAATATTGCGCTTTAGTTGTTCCTATAGGATACAAATATAACATGGGAAGTGTTGTTAGAAAATATACTAATTCGCGAGTTGTGTCAGTGGCACCACTTGAATTTGTGTTAGAAAAAACGCAGATGGAATATGGAAGTATTACACCAATTGGATTGCCAGATGAGTGGGATATATTAGTTGATCCCTTGATAAATTTACAAAAGCAAATAATTGTTGGAGGAGGATTGGTAAAGTCAAAAATATCATTACCAACAGAGCTATTTTTGAGACTACCTAATGTTAAAATATTAGAGGGAATAGCTAAGGAGAGTATTTAAAGAAGTCTTTATTTTATACTAAAAAATATTATTATGTGTAATATAAAAAAGAGGTAAATTAAAAAATTTTAATGTACCTCTTTTTATCGTGAAGTAAAACATTACTTATTTGACAAAATTTATTGGATAATTTGTATTTTTTCTATAAATTCACTTTGTTTTGAAAATGAACTTTCATATATTGCTGTTTCTATATATTTTGGAAGAGGTAAATTATATACATTATGTTTAGCAAATGTAGTAAGAACAACATTAGAGTGAATTTTATTTGAATATATTGTAAGCATAATATTTATTTTGCTATTAGGTGAAAAGTCAAAAATAGCATTTTTATAAATATTCCCATATTAATGATAGCAGGAACTGGAGATGACTTTGAAACACAATTAGTTATACCTATTGAAAAAATGATACTTATGTATAATAAAATATCATCGCCAAAAGTAATGATGAGAAGAATTGGAGCTGGACATGGACAAATGCTATATTCGGCTGATGGTTATGTAACAGCATGGTTT
Organism: uncultured Clostridium sp.; assembly: GCA_948470565.1. Taxonomy (GTDB): domain Bacteria; phylum Bacillota; class Clostridia; order TANB77; family CAG-465; genus CAG-465. The sequence goes on along the minus strand of CAOKPF010000016.1, from coordinate 16,081 downwards.
ATGTGGCAATTACAGGGTGATGAGGAAGCTGCAAAAGCATTTATTGGCGAGAATGTAGAAATTATGAATAATAGTTTATATCAGGATCAGAAATTAGATTTAAAATAATATATTTTTTATTCTTATTGCATTTTAAATGCTTATAATAAGATTTCTTATTTTAAGACTTTAGTATTTAGCTAAATTACAATAAACGGGGGACTTACTATAAATAAAAGTTGTAATATTTATTTATGAAAGGTCCCTTGAACTAATTCTCCAGTTAAAATTTAAGTAGTTTTTTATATATGCAAATATTATTTTATATCTTCTATACAAACAATTTTATAATATCAAAGATTTTCTTGCATTCCTTCTATATTAATAATATCTTGTATAAATTGCTTTTTGAGCAGCTCATGTGGAATGAACTTGTTATATTTACTAGACTTTTCAACTGTATCTGGTAAGTTAAATTTAAATTTATCAATTTTATCCTTCCTTATTTTTTCCAATAATTCATTTATTTCATATACACTCTTATCAGTTTTTATATGCATTAATACAGGTATTCCCTTATTATATTTAATTTGAGAGTCTATATTATATTGCTGTTCTAAACTATATTTAAGTGCAGTTATCTCTTTTGTGCCAAGCCAAGGGAATATATAATATAATCCTTCTACACATGGTACAACTTTTTCTTTTAATATATTTGTATTTCTTGCCAATGCTCTTGCCTCGTTTAATTTTGTTAGACTAGTTTCATCTAAGTATCTGTATTCTTCATCATCGCTTAAAATTTGTTGCATTTTCTTCATAATTTTAGTAGATATATAAAAATCACCATCATCACTCCAATTTGCCTTTGAAGTACCACCAATTTTCTTTACAAATATATATCTTTTCTCCTCATTTACATCTATCACTTTCCATGTAAATCCTGCTAGACTAAATTGTTGACCTATTTGATATGATATTTGAACAGTTCCAATTTCTTGTGAAGCCTCCCTTACTGAATATTCAATAGGTGTACTAAACACAGAGAAAAATTGAAAGTTATTAACTATTTTCTCACCATTCAAACCTATAAGAAAATTACCATCTTCATCTAATTCTAATTGTCCTATTTTTAATAAGTAACGTAATATTTTTTTATAATCATCTGCTTCAATTTGTTTAAATGGAGTTAATGTTAAAATTTGTTTTGCTAATTCATTAGGTTTACAACTTCCTATGCTATATAGATAGCTCATTGTTTGGTGATATAATAGTGAGAATGGAATGGTATTTTTATCCATTGGCTCTATCCACTTTTCTTTTATGTATAATTCAATAATAGCAATACATTTTATAAGTTCAAAATCAATCATTTCATAGAATTCTTTTTGTTTATTATTTTTTTCTCCTTTAAAGAAAAATAACATTTCAGATGGATTATTTCTCCTACCACTTCTTCCGAAGTCTTTGGACAAAACTTGATACTGTAAAAGGAGAGCCAGTTTGAATAATTCTATCTAATCTTCCCAAATCTATTCCTAATTCTAGTGTAACAGTTGCACCAGTAACAGCCATTTGCTGTTCGTGTTTCATTTTTTCTTCTGTTTGCGCTCTAAGAGTTTGTGAAATATTAGCATGATGAACATAGTAAACATCATTTGTTTTCTTGTATTTTGCTATCTTTTTTAAATGAGATATAATATCTTCAACTTCAGATTTGGAGTTAGAAAATATAATACATTTTTTATCAAGAGTTTTCTCATATAACATTTTATAATAGTCTATTATTGATGTATCATTTTTATTTATATTTTCTTCTATTTCAATATATTTAATTCCCAGTCTTATCTTTCTTTTCTCTTCTGGAATATTTGGCAAACTACATTTTCTTTGTGTTCCAGAATTTAACCACTTTTTAGCTAAACTATAATCCCCTAGCGTAGCTGACAATCCTATTCTTCTTGGTTGTTTTTTTATTAATCTTTGTATTCTTTCCAAAATGCATAGAAGTTGTAAACCTCTATCATCATTCATAAAATAATGAATTTCATCTATTACAATATAACGTAAATCGCAGAACAGTTTTTGAATATTATTTGAATTTTTCATCAACATAGCTTCTAAGGATTCAGGTGTTATTTGTAATATTCCATTAGGATTTTTAAATAATTTATTCTTTATATTTTGTGGTACATCGCCATGCCATTTTGTTACGTTTATATCTGTTTCTTTCAAAATTTCATCAATTCTGATAAATTGGTCATTTATTAAAGCCTTTAGTGGACTAATATACAATACAAATACTGATTTTCCAGGATTTTGATACATATCAGTTAATATAGGTAAAAAAGCTGCTTCTGTTTTTCCAGAAGCGGTTGCTGAGGCTAATAATATATTATCGTCTGTATTAAGTATCAAGTCATATGCTGCAACTTGAATAGGTCTTATTTCACTCCAGCTATTTTTATAAATATATTCTTGTATAAATGGCGCTAATTGTTCAAACATATTTATTAATTATTCCTTTCAATTTTTAAATTTCGAAATCTTCAAATTCTTTATTTTCATCTTTTTCAGTATTATCACCTTCAGTAAATTCAAACTTATCATTTCCTATAATATCTTCAAATGATTTGTTTGGATTTTGATATAAAATGTCTAGTAATTCAATAAAGTCACGTATTACTTCTCTTGGGGTAATATTTGTATTTGCACCAACTCTTTCATATTCAATTTTTATAAAATCCATTAGATTGTTTTGCGTTAATGAGCTTTGATAGTTATGCAAATCTGAATGAATATCTCTTAATTTTTCGGTTAGAATGTACATTTCATCTGGAGTCAAACGTTTTAACCTAATAATTGGTGATAATAAATTTATTGTGTCCTCAGTTGCAAATTTTCCTTCTGTTAATCTTGAACGTAGAGCATCATAGCTAAAAATTCCTTTTCTCGTGTCTTCTACACATTGTGGCGTTCCACCCATAATAATTCCTAAATGCTTTGCTTTTCCTTGAAGTGTATCATTATACATCATTAGAATTTTTTCATAATTATATTGTCTTGTTACAGCATTAGGTATTCTATATAAATTCACTAACTCGTCAATCAAAATTAACATACCTTTATATCCTGCATTTACTAAAAATGCCGCAAATAATTTTACATATTCATACCAATTATCATCAGTTATTATTATGTTAATACCCAATTCTTGTTTTGCTTCTGTTTTAGTTGAGTATTCTCCTCTAAACCACTTTAATACTTTTGATTTTTTCTCATCATCTGCCTCTTCATATGCCTCATAATACATTACAACTACTTTTGCAAAATCAAATCCATGAACCATTCCTTCAAGTGCATTAATATTTTCAAATATTTTTCTTTTCACTTCTTTAGAAAATTCTAGTTCATTTACACTCTGATCTAATTTTTGCATTGTTTCTGTCTTTATACCTGATATCCATTTTTCTAATATCAAAGGGAGAGCTTGTCCATCAGGTTTTGTCTTAGTAGACATATTTTGAATAAGTTCTTTATATGTAGCAAGCCCCTGTCCCTTTGTTCCCATTAATCTTCTTTCTGGAGATAGATCCGCATCTATTACAACAAATCCTCTATCCATAACGTGAGTTCTTATTGTTTGTAATAAAAAGCTTTTTCCGCTACCATATCTTCCAACTAAAAATCTAAAAGTAGATCCTCCATCTTCTATTATATCCACATCATTTAATAATGCTTTTATTTCTTGTTCTCTTCCTACTGCAATATATCCTAATCCTATTCTTGGTACAACTCCTCCTTTTAATGAATTCATTAATGTAGTTGCTATTCTTCTTGGTACTTTTATAGTCATAATAAATTACTCCTTTCTATAATACTTGTTTAATATCATTTTCATAATCTTCATATATAGATTGTGTGTTTAAATCTATAATTGTGTCTCCAATTGTATCTATTGCTTTATCATTTATATTTGAGACAATTACTTCTAACATTTCATTTTGTTGCTGCGCTATTTGTCTAATTTGCATTTCTACATTTTGTTTTTGTATAATAGTCTTTATTATATCTTTCTCGGGTATTGTTAAATTACATATAAAATTTTCGAAAATATCTCCGTTGTTAATATCTGCTGATTCTTTTGTTGGTATTTCTGATATTGCTACAATTTTTTCATTTTTATTTGTATTTTGCTGTAATTTTTCATTTAAGTTATGGTTTTCTTCTATAGTTTCTTCAACTATAAGAGCTTTTTGAATTTCTTCTGATTTTTCTCTTATTTTATTAAATTTTTCTTTGTCAAATACAATATCAATCTTTTCTTCTTTGTCAAATTCATTTATCTCATCTTTATTTTTGTTAAAAACCATAGGTGGTATATTTGAATTTTTCAAATAATTAATAGTAGTTTGTTTTATAATTTCATCAAAATTTATATTGTATAATTTTTTAATAACGTTTACTACTTCTTTAATTTTATATGTATAATAGGGTTCCTTTAAAATGCTGTCTTTTTCAGGAAATTTTAAACTTCTATATCCTAAATATTCTCTAACATAGTATTCCATTAATTTTAATATATAGCTAATTGTATATTTAAATTTAAAATTTACAGAATAATTTATATAACTCCATTTGGAGTTTTCACATTTATATTTGCTTAGTTCATCTATTATTACTTCCTTATTTTTAATATTATTGTTATAAATAGTATAGCCTGAAAGCGGTTTACAATGGTCAAAATATATATCCTTTTGTATTAATAAATATTTTAATTCTATATTTTTTGAGTATAAAAATTGCTCTAAAGTTGTGAATACTTCATTTATACATTCATCTAATATATATCCATACTTGGTTTCTAATAGCTTACTTTTCAATATTTTATATGAAGATAAGCTATTAAGAAATTCAATTTTATTTGAATATATACCATGTAAAATATCTATTAATGTATCATTTGAGTAAGTTATAGGAAACTTATTTATAAATTCTGAATATGGTATGGTTATATCACTTATTACATAGTATTCTTCAATGTCTTTTAGCATTATGTTGTCTAGGTAAGGGTATATCTTCCTATATTCAGTCCAAAACACAATTAGTTTTTCAATAGTATCCAATTGATTATCGCATCCAATTCCATTTAATAATTCATTGATGTATATTCGATGACTATTATCTTCCATTCTTTCATAAATACCATGCCTTATTTTTGTTCTCCATGAAAAATAATTTGCAAAATCTTCAAATGAAAATCTAAAATATGTACGTGTATGAAGAAGTGAACTATGTGAGTTACGTTCATTAACATTATAGTTATATTCAAAATTCTCTAAAAATTTTGCTTGTTTATAAAAGATCTCTTCATTTGATAGTTTAAATAAATTGTCCTGCTCAATACTTCTGAATTTATTGTATATTGTATAAACATCGTCAGATTTTTGATTAATCTTTTCAGATTGATATGTATTTTTTGTATTTTTCTCACCGTGATATTATGAATTCTGCCAGTTCTCTTAATATATTTTCTATATTTTTATTCATATTACTAACTCCAATTCTTTACTATTGTAATGATTATTATACTACATATTTACATAATTTTCAATGGCATTATGTAAATTTTATCAAATTTATTAATTTGACTTAAATGAAATAATATAAACATAAGTAATTTTGACTGAAAAGTACGACAGAGAAACATCGCATTTATAAGGATTACATCAATTATAATATATAAATGTGTTTAAGCACTTTTTTTTCTTAGTTAACTAATCATATGACCTATAACCTTTTTTTCAAGATAATGTAGATAAAAAAATCAACCTTTACGGTTGAATTTTCAATATTTTCGTCTGGTACAGCGATTTTATTTAATGGTGTAAATATCGTAGTACCTAGAACTTTTTTTTCTTTTAACGATTGATACAAAGATTAATCAATTTATTGTCTTAACTTTAACATAAATATTATATTTTACAAGTACATTTTTAAAATTCTTAACCACTTTTCACCTTTTAAATTATTTAAATATTTAACTTATTTTTAGCATTTGCACAAAATATAATTCTTTAATGTGGTAGACTATTTATAGAAAACGCATATTTAATACTATGATATTTTCAAGAGCTTTTTAAAAGAGATTTTGAAATAACTTAATGTCGTTTCAAAAATAAATGCTATAAGCTGAATACATAAAATTAAATTACAAAATTAGAATATATTAGTATAATGTGGTTTATCTATATTATGTATGGATAATTAAATTTTATAACATTACATAAAAGTTGTAACATTTATTTATGGAACGTCCTAATTGACACTACAGTTATTTGTACTGGTATTTTGTACTGGTCATTATTTTATTTACCAGTCTAAATAACGTATAATGCTTGATATTAAAGCATTTATTTACGCTCTATTTTTAAATGGAGCGAATCACATACAAGTTACGAACTTTGCTCTCTTTCTAAATTTATTTTATAATATTGAGTAAATTTTATCAATGCTTTTCTATAAATTTATATTATTATTGTTTACTATTTAACAAATCGGCTATACTTTCAGGAGTTTCAGGCATACCTCTCAAATACCACTCATTACAAAATCCAAAAAGACCATAGGCAAACATTGATTTAGAATATGCAAGTATATTATTTTCTTCACTTTTAGGGTTACAAATTTTAACAAGATAATCAATTAAGAAATTTTGCAAATTCGATTTATATAATATATCTATGAAATTTTTATTAGTGTCAAAATATTTAAAAAGTTGAAGTGCTATATTTGTATCTCCACTTTCTTCCCATTTTTTGCCCCAATCATTAAAAGACTTTTCTAAATATTTATTGATTATTTCATCTTTAGTTTCAAAATTACGATAAAAAGTTATTCTATTAACTCCTGCTTTATTAGTTATATCAGTAACTGTAATATCTTTATAATCTTTTTTTCCATTAAGATAAATAAAGCATCAGTAATATAATCTTTTGCTAATTTTTTCACCATGCTACACTTTGCCTCCTTGTGTTACATTTATTAGTTTTGCTATTGAAACGCTAAAATTTATATGCTACACTTGTTGTATAAATTAAATATATCAGAAAAAGAGATATATTTCAAGGAGGAGAAAAGGAAGTATGAAGAAAGTGTTAAAAGTTATAGGTATTATTATTTTAGTTATTATTATTTTATTGGTTATATTATTCATTATGAATTATTTTAATTCTATGAAGCCGATCATTAAAGATAATTATTATGAAGACTTTACTACTAATAGTGAATTAGAAAAAAAGTATGCAGGATTAGGTAAATATGAGGTATCACAAGTTGATTATAAGATCGACAATAAAGCAATTAAAAAAGTTAGAGTTTGGTATCCTAGCAAACTAGAAAAAGAAAATAAAGAATATCCAGTGATTATTGTTGTAAATGCTAGTAATACAAGATCATTAAATTATGAGCCATTTTTCAAGCGTTTGGCTTCCTGGGGATTTGTTGTAGTAGGAAATGAAGATGGTGGAACAGGAACTGGAGAATCAACATCAAAGACACTTAATTATATGTTAAATTTAACAAGTGATAGTATTCTTTATAATAAAATAGATAAAGATAATATTGGAATTGTTGGTTATTCACAAGGTGGTGCTGGAGCAATAAGAGCAGTAACAGAATTTGAAAATGGTAAATATTATAAAACAATGTTTACAGGAAGTGCTGCATATTCATTACTTGCTAAAAATATGGGTTGGGAATATGATGCTAAAAAAATTAACATTCCATATTTTATGACATCAGGTACAGGAAGTTCAGATGATTCAGGAACCATAGATATAGAAGTAGAATTTGGTGGAGTAGCACCATTAAAATCAATAATAGACACTTATAATAAAATGAGTAATGATGTGCTTAAAATTCGCGCAAGAGTTAAGGACGCAGAACACGAAGACATGTTGGTTAAGACAGATTCTTATATGACAGCGTGGTTTATGTATCAATTACAAAATGATGAAGAAGCAGGTAAAATATTTATTGGAGATAATGCCGAAATATTAAGTAATAAAAATTGGCAAGATATAGAAAAAAATAATTAGTATTTTTTCAATTTATTTAAGAAAGAATGGACTTAAATATAATGAAAAAATTAGAGTGGATTAAATGTCCGATTTGTGAAAATAAAACATGACTGAAAATGAGACCTGATACCATATAAAAAAACTTTCCTATTTATTGTCCTAAATGTAAAAAAGAAAGTTTGAAAAATGTTAAAAAATTTGAAGTTATAAATGTAAACGAAAAGCCCCATAGTTAAATGAGGCTTTTTAAATTTATTTTTTTAGTCTGCTGATCCAGAAATCAAAATCAATCATTTTATTTTTCAAAAATTCTTCGTCTTCAAAATAGCCAAAATTATGCAATGTCACTAACTTAAGTTCATATTTATTTAAAACCTTAGATATATAAATATTAATGCAATTTTTTAATAATTAAATATTATTAATATTTCAAATTATTTCGTGAAGTGTGAAGAGTAAGCAGTACTTTTCAACATACTATTTTCAAGCGTTATAACTTAAGTTAATGACGTTTAACAAAAAGGGGGATTTATGAAGAACTGTGTGCAATGGGAGTCATACGAAAAATTGATGTTGCATTATCTACCTTTTACAGATTTTTGAGACTTAATAGACTAAGTTTTAACTCGTCAAACGATAATTTAGAATGTAAGGCATATGAGGCTGCTAAAGCTAATGATATTTGGCAAGCTGATACTTCAAATGTAATGAAAATCAAAGTAAATAATATAATGCAAACTGTATATTTGATACATATTATTGATGATGCATCAAGATTAGTAGTTGGATATATATTAACATTCAATGATAATGCTATTACTTTCCAAAAAGCTCTTAAAAAAGCAGTAAAAATATATGGCATACCAAAAGTATTATACGTTGATAATGGTTCTTCTTATTCAAATGAACAATTATCTTTAATATGTGCTAATTTGGGTATTCACTTAATACATGCAAAACCATATACTCCTAAGCGGTAAACGGTAAGCTTAAAGATGTTTTAGAACAGTTAAAGATAAATTCTTTAATACTTTAGATTGGAATTCATTTTCCGATATAGAACAATTGCAAAATATGTACTCTGAATTTCTTAATAAACATTATTTATGGAACATCCCTAAAAAATGCCCTCCTTTCTGGAAAGAGAACATTTTTAATTATAGATATGAAAAAACAACCTAAAAACTTTATAGTTCGTAAGTTGCTATAAAATGGAGCAGACGCCGTAGTTATCTTCAACTTTTTTCTCTTAACAATTGATACAAATATCAATCAGTTTATTAAAGTATATCATATTTTTTACAGATTGCAATAAGTTTATAGAAGAATTCATGAATAAAAAAACACCTAGAATCTTCAAGTAGATTCTAGGTTATATGAATGACTTAGAGCTTCGAAAGTTTTCTAAGTACCACTCATAAATATTATATATGAATTGTTATTAAATTTCAATGGGAGTATAGCAAATTTTTGCCATATATAGTATAATTTAGACATAAGAAATCTTATGATTAAATTAAAGATTGGAGGCAATTAATGGACAATGAATTAATTAAAAATGATAATGAAATCAATAATATATTTGATAATATTAAAGAACTAGTAATTAATAGTAGAAATAAAGTGTATAGTGCTGTAAATATCGAAATGCTTAGTTTATATTGGAATATTGGCAAGGCGATTATGGAAATACAACAAGGTGATGAAAGAGCAAGTTATGGTGATGCGGTTTTAGAAAAACTATCACAAAAATTAACCGATGAATTTGGTAAAGGATTTTCTAAAAGAAATTTAGAGAGAATGAGAAAATTTTATATTTATTTTCCAATTGCGACAACAGTGTCGTCGCAATTAAGTTGGTCGCATTATTTAGAAATATTAAAAATAGAGGAAGAACCTAAAAGGAATTTTTATATTAAAGAAACTATTAATTCTAAATGGAGTGTTAGAGAACTTCAAAGGCAAAGAGATTCATTGCTATATGAAAGATTAACTTTATCTGCTGATAAAGACAAAATATTAGAATTATCTGAAAAAGGACAAATTTTAAGGACAAGTAAGGATTTAGTAAAAGATCCATTTGTTTTGGAGTTTTTAGATATAAAAGAAAATACAAATTATCTAGAATCTGATTTAGAAAAGAATATTATAGAACATTTAAAAGAATTTTTATTAGAACTTGGAAGAGGATTTAGTTATGTTGGGAATCAAGTAAGATTAACTTTGGAGGAGGAACATTTCTATCCAGATTTGGTTTTCTATAATAGACTTTTAAAATGCTTTGTCATAATAGATTTAAAAATAGGAAAAGTAACACATCAAGATATTGGGCAAATGCAAATGTATGTTAATTATTATGATAGAGAAATAAAGCAAGATGATGAAAATAAAACAGTAGGAATATTATTATCAACAAATAAAAATGAAACTATTGTAAAATATACCTTACCAGAGGACAATAAAACAATATTTTCGTCAGAATACAAATTACATATGCCAACAGAACAAGAATTAATTAGTGCTGTTGAAGAAGAAAAGAAAAATTTTGAATTAAATGAATAAATCTAATTATGGCGAATTTGCCATAATTAAAGGATAAATGGAGGAAAGAGAATGAAGTATTTATTAGCAACTACAAATAAAGCAAAAATTAGATATTATGGTACAAAATTAAAAGAACGTGGTATTGAAATAATGACATTAGAAGATTTAAATATTGAATGTGAAATAGATGAAACAGGAAAAAATCCAATAGAAAATGCAATTATTAAAGCAAGTGCATATCATGAACTAAGCGGATTGCCAACAATAGCTTTAGATGAGGGACTTTTTTTAGAAGGAGTTCCTGATAGTATCCAGCCTGGTACTCATGTTCGAAGAGTTAATGGTAAAAGACTAAATGATTCAGAAATGATTGACTATTATATTGATTTAGTAAATAAATATGGAAATGATGGTATATTAAATGGATATTTTTTAAAGGGTGTGGCAATTGTTAATCAGGATAGCACATATACATTTGATTATAAGGCTAATCGACAACTTACTAATAAACAGAGTGAAGTTATTGATGAAGGATATCCACTTGCTTCAATTCAAATTATTTCATCACTAAATAAATTTAAATCTGAATTAACTGAAGATGAAGAAAGAACAACAATAGATGTTGAACAAACAAAAATTTTTGAATTTATACTAAACACTATTTCAAAAATAGAACAAGATCAAACTAAAAAATTAGTAAAATAGGTGTGTTAAATGAATTTAAAAGATTTGAACAAAGAATATGATAATCTTCAAAAAAAGTATGGTGCTAAAGAATTAGATTCAATTTATAATGGCGGTTGTGATGATAATCCCGATATATGCTTTGTATTTATGAATCCAACAGGAAGAAACATTGCTTCATCAAAAGATTGGAAAGGACTAAAGTCACCTTGGATTGGAACAAAAAATATTTGGGATTTATTTATAGAATTAGATTTATTAGATAAAGAAATATATTCTAATATTAAATCAAAAAATATCTGTTTTGCAAGTTAGAAAAAAATGTTTTGAAAAAGAGATTAATGGTGCTAAGTATAAATTTTATTCAGTTTATTATCCTGTTGGAAATGGGCGTTTTAATATAGATAAATCTATTGAAGATATTAAATGGATTATTGATAATGAATTAAATGAAAATAAAATTTCTGTGTAATAAAAAAGACAATGCTATGAATATGAACATTGTCTTTTTTCTAAATTTCCTTTCTATTTTTAAGGGTATGGGATTTCCCATAAATCGAAAACGTGCGGGAGTAGGTTTTCAGTGCTAGCTAGGACATAAATCTTAATTTGTCCTCACACATTTTCAGTATAGATTAGTTCCCTTAAAATCACTTCTTCTGCCATATTTTTATAATTATTCATTCGTTTTACCCATTCAAGTTGGTTTTCCATTTTACTTTTTTCAGATAGTAATTCATCAGAATTTTTGTATTGTTCCATTAAAGAATTTAATCTATTTTCTGCTTCAATACTAACTGAAACAAGATGATTTGTTAGTTCATTTTTCATCAAAAGGACTGTATAAAGTGGCTTATTATTTTCTTTCAGATAGTGTAATCTTAAATAGCCATACTTGTTCATTCTTTCATTATTTTGTTTTTCTATTGTTAAAGTTGGCAATAAATAATCACCAACTTTTACATAATTTAAATCCATTTTTTATCTCTCCATTTCTTTTTAAGATTTTTTTGTAAAAATATACAGCTTTTGTTTTGTTAATCGTTTCATTGATATTTTAAATTTGCTTTTACTATTTCTTTCTTAGGTACTAATAATAGAAAATCTTTAGAAACATTCCCCTCAAAATAAGGACTGCCAATTATACCATCTACATAAAAATGACTATGGGCTTTAGCAAAAAAATCATCTACAAATTCACTTGGAGATTCATTACTTGTCATTTTTAAAATGGATAAAACGTCATAATCTTTTTTCTTGTACTTTTAATTTTTCAATGGCTTTTTCTATTTCTTTTACATCATTACTTTTCGTAGAATTGCAGGTAATAATTTCGTTATTTGTTCCCATCATAAAGATAGTTAATTCTTCTAAAACTCGTCTTAATTTAACTTCTATTTTCTCGGTATTATAATGAAGTCCATAGCCACTACAATTATGATTTTTACATCTTAAATGATAATAAACTTTTTGTTTTCCATTTGGATATTTAAAAGATTCTGATGAAGCCATAATACTACCACATATCGGACATTTTACTAATCCTGAAAATAAATGAATAAATTCGCCATAATTTGAGTGTTTATTTTTCACTAATACATTTCTTGTAGCATTCCAAGTTGTTTCGTCTATAATCGGTTCACAATAGTCTTTCACTCTTAAAATATCTTGTTGTTTTCGCTTATATTTACCATATTCAAATACACCTATATAAATAGAATTAGTAAGTATTTTATAAACTCTGTCGGCTCTCCATTTACCACTTTTTAAATAAGCATTATTATCTTTCATAATTGTAGCAATACCTCTAGTAGAGTTTCCTTCTTGGCATAATTTAAAGATTTCTTTTACCACTTGGGCTTCTATTGGCTCTATTTCTAAATGACCTGTATCTTTATTTCTAACATAGCCGAAAGGCGCTTTACTAGGGTGAACTTTCTCTAGTGCCATTTCTTCCATTGCTCTTTTTGTTCTTGCTCCAATTTCTTTTCTTTCTCTTTGCCCGAATACTAAATTCATACCAAAAATCATTTCACCATTAGCAGTAGATACATCATAAGGCTCAAGGATTAACTCAATCTTAACATCGTGTTCTTCACAATAATTAAGTAACCAAAAGCCATCATAGTCGTTTCTGGTAAGTCTATCTACTTTAATAGCAATTAACTTATAAATCTTTTTAGATTTAATATCAGCAAGTAATCTTTGCATTTCTGGTCGCATTAAATCTTTTCCAGAATGTCCTGCGTCATTATAAACATCAACAATACTATAATCGTTCTTCTCACAATATTCTTTAATCATACGAAGTTGTGAATCAATGGAATAACCATTATCTCTTTGGTCATCTGTACTAACTCTTACATAAACTGCACATCTCATAAAATAATCATCCCCTCACTTGTTTCCTCACTCAGAAGCCAAAAAGTAGACCTCAATTATAAAAAAGTTAAAATCTTGCACATTTTTAACACTTTTTTCATTAGTTTCCACACTAAAATGGAAAAAGTGAAGTCTAAAATTTCAATTTCTTTAAAATTTGTGTAATTTCTGATAATGAATATTTTTGCTTATGTTCTTTAATAAAAAATGGTTTGCTAGATATTTCGTTAATTTTATACTCTAGTATTGTAAGAGTAATAGGATATGTAATTAAGTATTCAGTAGGCTCTATAACTTGTAAATTAGTATGTAATAAGTGTTTTATTGTCCCTTTCCTAACTTTGTAATTATACTCTTTAATAACTTCCAGGATTTCGTTGTTTGGCTTTAATGTTTCCATAGTTTTAAAATCCAACATTAAAAAAGTCCTCCTTTCTAGAAAGAGAACTTTAAGCCTTTTATATAAAATAAAAACTCACGAACACTCAACAGTCCGTAAGTTGTTTTCAAATGGAGCGTTTTAGGAGGTTATTTGCGAAAAATATACCTATTTTTCATAGTATTCCTCCCGTATTTTGCTCAAAAAAATAATTGACTCATCAACTGTTGAAATTAGTATAGCATAAACCACATAAAATTAATAGTATTTTTTCAAAATAAAAAGGAAAATTGATGTTGATCAACTTCCTTGTAATACTATTATAGATAAAAAACTATAATATATTTGTACTATTAGTCTATACTAGAAGTTTAAAATGTTCATAATATTCCTAATTTCTTCTTTATTTTATCTAAAATTTTAGCAAATATTCCCTTTTGTTTATACTCTGTTAATTCCATATGTTGTACATTATCCTTAAAGTCATTTATATCTTTCTTGAATAAGTTCTCTGTATTATACTTTTCACTTAAATACTTTTGATGCTTATCTTCATTTTTAACAAACTTATCTTTCCATCTATTTTTTTCCTCTTCTGATGTACACCAATAATTTAATTTAAGTATAGCTAATAAAGTTCTAGTATTTTTCGTAATATTTTGATTAGATAGTTTTTTTGAGTTATCATATTTAAAACTATGTTTTTCATCTTTTTCTTCATAAAAAAACTCTTTTAATTTTGTTGGAATTTTATCAACATAGATTTTAGGCATATATCTTAATATCTCTTCAATTTCTGCATAAGCAACTCTTGTATCACTTTTCATATATATATTTACCTCCTAGGTTCTTCTTTATCTTTTGTCCTCTTTTTCAAAATTCCGTCCTTAATTTCATTTATTCCTGCATTTATATCACCTATTGTTTCATTTTCTATTGTTTCATTAATATCCCACATGCATTCATAAACATCAGGATACTCCTCAATAGTAGAATCAACTTCATCATATATTATCTCTGGAGATGGCAATTTGGCATTTTTTAAAATTTCATAAGCTGATTTTCTTCGTTCTTCTAATTCTCTTCTTATCTGTTCATCTTCTAATTTATCTCTTTCAATTAAATCAGACAATGATAAAGTATCATCAAAACTTACATCTTGTCTTGTTTTATAATTTATTATTCTATCAATATTAACACAATCACTATCAAATATTGCCAAAGAATCTACCTCAAAATTTCTAGAAACTTCCACACCCTTTGGTGCCTCTCTTGATATTTCACTTTGTAAAAATTCTAATCCACTAAACATAGATACATATCCTTTTATGAAACTATCAACATCAGAAGAATGTAGTATTGTTTCTAAGCTTTCCAATTCTGTATCATTTGTTATACTACAAATAACATGTTCTACTTTAGTCCCTTGTTTTTCTGAAACAACATTAGCAACCATTCTTCTTACTTGTTCATCTAATTTTAAATTGTTTTTCTTAACTTGATAAACAATATCCCTTAATTCTTGTTCATATTCAACTGGAGAAATACATGCTGTTTCTTCCCTTGGAGAATAATAGACTGCATATCTATAATTGGTAAAACCATTATCAAAAGACCCTTTACTACTGGATGTTGCATCCCATTCAGATAAATACTCTTCATTATCTCGACCTAGTGAACACCAAATTATATTACTTCCTTCAACTTTATAAGTTCCAGATGTTGATCTGCATTCTGAAGACTCTCCTATAATTCTAGAATTATAAAGATTTGGAGTTAACGAAACATAATTACCTTTTAACATTTGCTAACTTTCCTTTCACACTCTTATTGACTAGTTACATATTTTATGCTCTATACAACAGTTTTAAATGGAGGAGATTATTCTCAAAAAGTTTCATATTTTTAATACTATCCTCACATTTTTAATTCAAGCAAATAATTTAATTACTTGCTTGAATAATTATATCATAATATAAATGTAAATGTCAAGTAAAAAGTTAATAAAAAGTGGAAAATAAAAAAGTCATAA
>CAOKPF010000015.1 GCA_948470565.1 uncultured Clostridium sp. | reverse complement strand
CATCTGTTACTGAAATTTTATCAGCATATAACTTTGTACCATCATAATTTCCCATTTGATTTTCCTGTTTACTTAACTTATACATACTAAGCTCACTTTTGAATGTATCTATATCTGATAGAAATCTTGCCTTTCTAGCTTCTGTTATTGGATTATTATTACTTATATTTAGTATTACTGCTCCTGCAATTATTATAATTACTACTATTGTTATTACTAACACTATAAGATTTATACCCTCATTTTTTTTCTTTTTTCCCTTTTTTTCCATTATTTTTTCCTCCTTTAATATTTTTTTCACTGCTAACTATACGTTATATATAATATTAAATAGAACATATTTTCAGTTTTTTAACAGTACAAATACCAATAGCTAAGTATTCTTACTTAACTATTGGTATTTATATATGTATTTTTTGGCGCAGTTACACCTTGCTTTTTTCTTCTATTATTTAATACATCTACGTGTGTGTGTGTGTGTGTAGTATCATCGCATTTTCACTGTCCTTATTTAACATAATTTTATTCATATTAGTATTCACCTCTTTTATTTTAATAATTTTTATATTTTTTTTCAATAAAAAATATATATTAATGCACATTTGATTATTATCACTATTAACTACCATAAAAAGTGAAATTTTAATAGTAATATATTATTTGTATAAAAATATATTTTTTAGCTCTTTTCTAAATTTTTATTTTTTATCTCTTCAACAACATGTCTTGAATCCACACAAAATTCTTTCATTTTTCTTTTAGTAATTTGTGATATAAACTTTGTATCATAATTGTATAAATATATTCCCATCTCACCTTTTTGTTTAAAAAATACTGTATTTTCTATATTTTGTAAATATTCAATAGATGATGATAAAATCTGCTCCTTTTCCAAAGTATCTAATTTTATACTCCATAATGTATTATTATCATCAATATCTATATAATACAAATACCCATTATTAACAAACATATAATTATTACCATTTATATATTTCATAATACCATTATCTGCAACACCAACTATATCGTCTACCTTACTTAAATTAGTGCCATTTTTACCAACCCTATATATTTTATTTCCATCATTTTTATTAGTAAAATATATAGTATCTACATCTTGTATAATATATGATACATTACAATTTGTAACAATTTCTTGTCTATTTTCTCCATTCAGATCATATCTTTCTAAAACTTTTTTAGTTTTTTTATCAATAGCCACATATAAATAATTATCATCTACTAAAATTTCGGACACATCAGTAATATTAAATTCAACGGCTTGTCCATTTTCTATGTCTACTTTACCTAATTTTCCAGCACTAGTTATGTAATATGCTATATCATTTTTTTGAGTATAATTTGAAATTTGATTTTCTGTTAATTTTTCTAACTTATTACTTTTTCTATCTAATTTATATAACAGATTATCCTTTATTCCAAGTACATAATCTTCATTTAAAGTTATTGTATGAAGCCCACTATTAGCATAAATTACATCATCATCAAAGCCATCAGAACGTACATTATTTAATGTATATACGGGATCATAAGTATAACCTTCTGTAACATAATATATACTATACACTGTCTGATTTTGAACACTATCATCTGCTACATACTTAAAATTATTAGTCATTTTATATATATATAATTGTACACAAGCATAAACAAGTGCCACAGTCATAACCATAATAAATATATATGATACTTTACTTCTGGGTTTGAAAATTCTTGATTGTTTTTTCTTTCTTTTCAAATATTCTTTTCTAGTTAACTTCTCATCAGGATTTAATTGCAATCTTGTCATGACCTGTCAACTCTCTTTCCAAAAAACTTATAATATCATTATATACTAATTTATTTTTTTTGTAAATACAATTTTTTAAATTAATAAGATAAAAATATGAAATTATTTATTCATAACCTGTTTTAAAATGATATCAAAAATTAGACATAATTTAAGTATTAGAATAACAGTGTAATCATTTTTGTTTTCTATTGAAATTTTATATAATAAATATTTATATAATTTTAGGGACGTTCCATAAATCCTCTAGTACATTTCCAATCTTTATATAGTCTCTTAAATAATACATTACCAAACTTCTATATATTTTATAATAAACACCTATCACAAATTAATAAAATTGTTAAAATCCCTAGTTAATACCGTTATCTTTATTATAATTATCTATATAATATTTTATGTCATTTACACTAAGCAATATATCACACCCTTGTTTAATTAAATAATTTGAAAAATAACTAGTTTTATTGTATATATTAGCTGGTACCACAAGAATCTCCTTACTATTTTCTGCTATAAGCTCACTTATAATAAAAATATACTTGTTTAATCCTGATTCTGGTACAATATAATAATCAACAAAATTACACATCATTTCAATTGAAGCAATTTTGCTCCTATTATCTGTTAGTATTATATCATTAGAATTAAAATAACCTTTTTCAAAGTAGTCAAAATAATTATTTATATTACTTTTTCTAATTATATTAAAATCAAATATCTGTACTGTATTATTCATATTTTTTATATTATCTAATACATTTATATTATCAAAATTATTATATATATTTACAACATCACATTGTTCTAACAAATATTTTGAAAAAATATTATAAACAGTTTTTCCATTTGAACTAAAATTAGAGTTATAAAAAATAGAAAATTTTAAATTTTTTGAATTAATATTCTTCCCATTTCCAGTATGTATAATACAAAGTGGTGGATTTAAATTATTTAGTAATACTTTTGGATATCGATTTGAATTAATTGGTATAATATCAAAATGTAATTGCTGTAATTTAAAAAAAAGCTTTTCAGATTTAATTTTTAGTTCTGGATTGGTAAATTCGTTTAATAATTCAGCTGAAATATGTAGATTTTTATAAGTTAAAATTTCTTTAAATAAAAATTCAGTCTTTGATAAATTAAATATATTTTGAATAGAATTAAATGACTTTAGAAATTGATTATACAAATAATAATTCATACCTTTTATTAAATACAACCATAAGTAAATTATTTGTTCTTGCATTTTTTCACCTGTATATATTGTAACATAGATAACGCTTAAATTCAAGTCATATTAAAATTTTTACAGGATAAAATTGCGTATACTTCGTTTCACGTACAATATTTTACATAATTTTTGACTGCATATTGTAAAAAGGCTATATTTTAGGATTTATTTGAATTTTAAATCAAAAAACCTGAAAAACAAATTTTATAATATTAAAACAAAATACTATTGTTTTATGTAAATTATATTATTAGTAGTTAAATTTTCATGATTTAAGATCGACTCAAACGCACTAAACGCGATTTTATCCTGAATTTTTAATCTAATATTTTGAAATACGTTTTATCTTAGAAGATACAAAAAGCTATTTCATAAATTATAATAAAAAATCATTGAAAATACATATGTAAATTCAATGATTTTTTAACTCTTTTACATCTCCAATTAAAAATATAATTATTTATATGTACTTATAACATTACTTGAAATATCTACATAATATGCAATCCAGTTTCCTGCATAGTCCTCAGCATACACTGTAACTATCATCGTACCATCTTTTATAACTATGTTATTTCCAGTAACTTTTGTTCCATTATTTTCAAAATACTCATTAATATTATTGGTAACTTTATACGATTCGTATTTTATAGTTTTAATACCGCTAAGATTATCTTTTTTATCAATTATATTAATATATGCCACCTTATCTCCATTAGTTTTTTCTAATATTTTTTGATTATCCTTATCTATACTCAAAACTGGCTCTTCTGTATCAATATTAGTTACACTATACTTTGTTGTATTTGTCACGCCATTATCTAAATATGATACAGTTATATCACTATTACTATTTACCTTACATTCATATATATTATACAACTCATCATTATTTGTTTTTTCTACTTTATTGTCATCAACCTTTACAGAAGAAACTGTATACTCTATTGGTATTTTTACATTAACAGTAACCGCTTCTCTAGTCCAATTAGTAGAACTAGTTTCAAATATAATCACCTTACTATTAGCAGATTTTTTATTTCCATAATCACTATTCAAAGACTTTTCTAAATCACCTACTAATTTAAAATATGTATTTCCACCTATTTGATTACCTTTGGCATAATATACATCTCCAGTATCTTTTGAGTATACATATATATCATTTTCCTGTTTATTTATCCCATGTTTTAAACTACTAATATCTAATTTATCATAATCTATTTCATACATTGTAACTTTGTTATCTACAATATTTTCTCCATCAAATTGAACTATATCTTTACTATTTACTTTAGATAAATCAATAATAACTGCGTCTTTTATTGGTAAAGCACCATCTGATTTAATATTGTATGAATTCAAAGAGTCCTGTATCATTTTTAGCTCAGTTGCAAACGACATCATATTAGCTTTATTCATTGTACTTACTCCTGTTACTGTTATTGAGCTTACTAGTACAAGCAAAATTACAACTGTAGACATTAAAGCAACTAGTGAAATTCCTCTTTTCATATAACACCTCTAAACATTAATATTAAGAAAACTATAGTTTCCTGCATTATCTTCTACATACAAAGTAATATTACTTACTCCATCATCAATACTAATACTATCATTTCTAATAACTATACCATTACTAGAAAAATATTCCTTCATACTAGATTGTTCTATATACTCGTTTGCATATTTTATATATTTTATTCCACTCAAATCATCTTGTTTTTTTACAATATTAATGTATCTATATTCCTCTCCTGTATCTGAATTTTTCATAACTTTTACATCACTTATTTCGACAATTGGAGCCGATGTATCACAATTAGTTATATTAAGCATTTTGCTTTTTTTATCAGTACTTTCCTCATCTAAATAATTTACAACAACTGCGTAGTTTCCATCTATTGAATCTACAACATACTTAGACCCATCCAATGTTGTATTATCTGGTTTTATTGTATATTCAAGATTATTATCCTTTATAGCTGTAACACTTACATCTTTATACGTCGTAGGAACATTTATAGTAGTAGCTACTCTTGAATTGGTCCATTCATCAGTAGAACTATGAAAAGTAATATCATTACCATGAACATTATTAGTCTCAACATAATTTATTGCCCTTTTTATATCATCAGTTAATGTATAACACCTATTTTCTGCAATAGTGACACCAGCTGCATAATATACTCTTCCTGTAATTGAAGATACTAAATACACATCGTTATTTTTCTTTCTATTACCATAACTTAAATCAGATAATACTAATTTTGACATATCCAACTCATACATATCTATGTTAGATGAATTTATATTTTCACCTTCAAATTGCTCTAATTCTATACTACTAAATGCTACTGTACTAAAATTATACAAATCTAATGTAGGATAACTACCATTTTCTGAATAATAGTTATCTACACTTTCTTGAACCATCTCTAATTCAGTTCCAAATTCTACTTTTATAGCATTATCCATAGTTTTTTTACCTGAAATAGTTACAGTAGTAACAAGAAGTGTTGCTATAATTATAGTAACTGCTAAAATTATTAAAGAGATACCTTTTTTCATATAACCACCTATTATTTTCCTATATAACCTTTTAATTCATCAGTTAAAGTGTAATATATATTTTTTCCATATTTTTCGCCTTCTAAATAATATACATTTCCTGTTTCTTCTGATACAAAGTACTTATCTTTTAATGTTTCTCCAGTTCCCCTAGAAATATTATCTACTCCAAGTTCATACAAATCTATTTCAGATAAACTAATAGTTCCTGATGAATAACCACTTTCATTTGAAAACTGTTTTACAAAACTACTATCAAAACTACTTAGACTTATATCAATTTTATCCACAACTGGATACTTACCTTCTCTAAAATTATACTCTTTTAACATAGTTTTAATTGTATATATCTCTTTTGCAAATTCACTTTTTTTGGTATCATTAACCAAATCACTGCCCGTATACACAATAGTTGTTGCAAGAATTACCAATACAACAATTGTCACGGTTAATACAATCAATGTTATTCCTCTTTTTTCTTTCATATATTCTCCTCTAAATTACATATATATTTTATACTTTATAACAAACTTTGTCAAGGAAAAATAAAATAAAAACAGTATAAAAATTATTATTATAAAATAACATGATTTATCTACAAAAAAATAATGTTTACAGAAAATCTAAAAAAATAAGTGTTACCATTCATGGGTGTAAAATTATATTTTTTATGGCATTAATACTTTTGTACTGCCTTAATTTAAGTAATAATTTTATTAAAAATATATAATAAAAATTAATACTAAAATTTATTTTTATGATTAAAATACTATAAAATTAATGTTGTTTTGTAAAATTTATTTTTTTACAAGATAGATATTTGCTGATATAACAGTGTTTCATTTATCTTACTATATCCGTGAATGGTAACAAATAAGTACATAAAAAAATATAAAAACTGATAAATTTCTCAAAAATCACTTGACGTAACATTGAATTAAATATATAATACTAACTGTAGAAAATATATGTATTTTTTTAATAAAAAAATGGTTTAGTTGGTATTTGCCAGCAGAAAGTGAGGAAGCTATGAAAAAATTTGAGAAAAATAGAAAAAAGATTGAAAATATAGCTCACAAAGAAAATTATGTAAATGATATAAATATTCTTAGAAAAGAACATAAATTTAAAATATATTTCACAACATTTGATAAAATAGCTTTTGAATGCTACAAAACTACTACAAGCTTAGACTGTATAGTATATCTTGATGCAGAATTAAAAATAGTGAAAATCAATGTTGGATATGTTACAGAAACAGAAGAAACTGAAAATATAATAAATTCATATAAAACTCTTGATGAATTTTACAAATCAGACTATTTCTCTGAATATGTTAAGGAATTTATTAAAAAAATTTATGAATAGTATTTTCAGCTAAGCTAAAAGTGTATAGAATTTATAAATAAAAATTCTATACATTTTTATTTATAGCCGCATTCACAAAACCTACATAATATAAATATTTGAAGTAAAAAACGATATAGTAAACTATACCGCATTTATTTTATATTATTTAAATGTTATAGGTTGCATTAAAAAATCTTTTGCATTTTGAATATCTTCCATAAGAAGATTCCATTCGTTTTGCCAGAATCCTACAGTATCTGCTTTCTCTTGTATTTCATTAATAGATGGTTTTAACATCAAATCGCTTTTTCCCCATAAAGTAAGTTCTACAGGTTGACTAAGAAAATCTTTTACATTTTCTAAATCCATCTTAAATAATTCCCATTCATTTTTCCAAAATTCTTTCATACATTACACCTCTTTTGTTTTTTTATTTACTTATCTTATTTATTACTTTTATATTATATCGTATAGTTTTTATAAAATCAAGGTCAATTTTATTACATTTCTGTTACATTTCTGTTACAAAATATTTTTAAGTAAAGTATAAGATGTCATATAAATAATTACAAAATATATTTTTAATAATTGAAAAATGCATATTTGTATGATATCATATATATATAGGAAGTGAAGATATGGAAAAAATAAAAATACCTTATGGAAAATCTGATTTTGCAGTACTAAGAGATGAAAATTATGTATATGTAGATAAAACTATGTATATAGAAAATTTAGAAAATTATATTAATTCAATATATGTGCGTCCTCGTAGATTTGGAAAAAGTCTTTTTACTAGCATGATATCATATTATTATGATATATACGAAAAAGATAACTTTGAAAAACTATTTAAGGGATTATACATATATGATAATCCTACAAAAAATAAAAATAATTATTATATTTTAAACTTCAATTTTTCTGGAATGAATATAAGTAATAATAAAACAGAAAGAGAAATTGAAAATATTTTTAATGAAAGAGTATATATTTCTTGCATAGAATTTATAGAAAAGTATGATTTAAATATACAAATAGTTAAAAAGGAAGATGCTTCTTTGACATTACTAAATTTATTATCAAGGTTTAAAAGTTTAAAATTAAAAAATAAAATATATATAATAATAGATGAATACGATCATTTTACCAATGGTATGATAGAAAGTAATGTTTCTGGTTTCGTAAAAGCATTAGGTCAAGGGGGATTTGTTAGGGCTTTTTATGAAGTAATAAAAGATTACTCTGAAAGTACAAATAGTATAGTAGATAGATTTTTTGCAACAGGAGTGGCACCTCTAACACTTGATAGTCTAACTTCAGGATTTAATATAGCAACTAATATATCATTAGAAGCAGACTTTACTGCAATGTGTGGTTTTACTGAAGATGAAGTAAAAGAGTTAATTAAAAAAGCTAACTTAAAAAATCATGTATATGATGAATTAAAGAAAAATTATGACGGGTATAAGTTTAGTTTTGACAATGAAGAACATATATTTAATGCCACTTTAGTAATGTATTATTTAAGGAACTACGTGAATTCTGGAAAAGCTCCACGTGATTTAGTAGATAATAATTTAGCAACCACTGGTAATAAAATAGAAAGTTTTGTAAATTTAATAACACCTAAGAAAAATCATGAAAAATTAGTAGAATTAGTAACATATGGTAAGGTAAAAGGTAATATAGTTAGACAATTTGAATTAAATGATAATAACTTTGACGAAAATAGTTTTTTATCCTTATTATATTATCAAGGATATATAACTATAAAAGAAGTAACTACACTAGTTAATTTTTGCATTCCAAACTATGTTTCAGAAATTTTATATGCAAATTACTTTAAAAATATAATTACGAAAAATAAAGAATATAAATTAAATGTAAATGATATTGATAATGGTATCGAACAATTTGGTGAAAATGGTAATATAGAACCAATTACTAACATCGTAAGTAGTTTTTTATTACATCAAAGTGTTAGAGATAAAGAAAATTTCAATGAGAAAATGTTAAAATATATATACTCATTAATATTTAGTTTAAGTAATCAATATTATGTGTATGGCGAATTTCCTGCATTGCAAGGCTTTGCTGACATATTCATAGAAAAATCTGTATCAAGTAACGCAAAATATGAAGCTATAATAGAGCTAAAATATTTGAATAAAGAAAAGGCAAAAAGTATAAAACTTGATAGTTTAAAGGATATCGGAATAGAGCAAATGAAAAGATATATAAAAGATAAAAGACTAGAAAATAAAGAAAATCTAAAAAAATTTGTAATAATATTTGAAGGATTTGAAAAATACTATATTTATGAAATATAATAATTATATATTCTAATATTAATGTTCATAATGAATATTACTAGACGCTGTAATTTTTGACAATACAGCGTCTTAATATATGTTATTTTACTTAATAACTTAGATTTTAAATATACTAAATACACAATTTAATGATATATTTATATACTCTATGTTTTAGCTTTGTATTCTAACATATCTTTAAATGGAAAATTGGCAAGAGCTGCATATTCCCATATAAATATATTAGCATAACCTAATGAATTTAATATTTGAATTGCACTTTTACTTCTAGTACCAGTTGTACAATATATCATCAAATCTTGAGTTTGAGGATATGTAAAAATTCTTTGTTCTATCTCATTTACAGGAATATTAATAGCATCTTTAATGTGCATAACCTCAAATTCTGCTGCACTTCTTACATCTATTAAAGTTACTTTTTTATCTTCAATCATTTTTCTTGCATCATCATATGTAAGAAGTTTATAATTAAGTACTGCCCTACTTCTATTATATCGCCTATTTTGAGAATTTCTATTCATTCCAAAACTACATCTAATTTTATTTATAATTTCATCAAACATCATATACCTTCTTTCATATTAAACAATATGCCAATACTTGTTTATTTATGATAAAATTATAAAAATATGTAATTATTTTAACTTTCTAAGTCTTCTATGATATAATTTAACTCCTCTTCACTATCAACTTTTATACCACTATTTAATTCTTCCAACATTTCTGGTCTAATTAATTCAAGTTGTGTATCTATTGTTTTATATACAGTATTTACTGTGCTATCAACAATGTTATATATAACTACACTACCATTATCTATTTTTACCATATAATGGTTAGGACAATTTCTATTCAAAGTCTTTCTTAAAACTAGTTTTTCATTACTTTCCTCAATTACTTCATAATCTCTATTATCCTTATTAGAAAATATGCTTTCTTCTAATTCTTTTATAGTAGTATCATATACTAGTTCCTCTTTCCTTATTGTTTCATTACATAATGAATAAAATGTTTCATATACTACCTTAATATCATATTTTTTAGTATTATTAGCATTAAGCATATCTTCATTTTCATTATTATAATCTTCATCTTGATTTTTTACAACTGCTGTTGCATCTATATCACTACTTGTACCTGCCTGATTATTTTTTGTACTTCTAAATCCTATAAATATTCCAAATGATAATAGCATTAAGAGCGCTACTGCAACAAATATTCTATACCTTGTATTTTCTTCCATATAATCACCTAATAATATATTTTACAATTTTACATAAAATATACATAAAATTCCACTAATTTAAATTAAATTTTATAGCTCCCATATTTTCAGTTATTTTTGTATTTATATTGTACTTGTCTAATATATCTAAAGTTTCTTGTGATGGGTGATTGTATACTCGTTTTTTACTTGATATAACTGCATGATATATTTTAGTATTATCTAGTAATTTACTTGAAGTTGACGTTTTTGAACCATGATGTCCAACTTGTAGACAATAAATATTATTTAGTTTTTTTAATATTTCATAAATTCTCTTCTCATCATTTATATACTTAACTCTATCAAAAATACTATCTTCTGTTTCTTTTGTAGCATCTCCCATATAAAGTAGATTTTTGTTATTCACACAAATGAGTAATACTAAACTGTTTGCATTTAAAATATCATCAGCAATTATTTTGCTATTATCTGGTGGTGATAATACATCTATACAAATATTATTATACTCTAATTTATCGAATTCTTGTAATGTAACTAAGCTAATATTATTTTCTTGCACAAAAGTAATGAATGTGTCATATAACTCTACATTTGCCTCTTTAGGAGGAGAATATGCAATTTTACTTATACTAATACCATAATCATTTAAACAAAAAACACCACTTATATGATCTATATGCATATGTGTAATAAATAGCAAATCAATTTTGTTAATATTTTTTGCTCTAATAAAATTTGCAAGTACAGATGCAGGAAGAGTTTCTTGAGTAGATCCAATATCAATAATTATTGTTTTTCCGTTCTCTCTAATTAGTGACATATTCCCCTGCCCAATATTAAAATATATAACATAACTTTCAAAATACATTATATAAATATAGTTTATACATACAGATATTGTTAAAAAAATAACTAAAATACGATGTAATATATCTATTCTATTAAAAATATTTTTACTCATTTTATACTTAATATACTTTGAATAATTATAATATAACAAAATTAAATAGTACAACAAAATATATATTATATTAAGTCTTGGAAAGCATATAGCAGGTAAGTTTAAGTTAGCTACAAATTTAGATACATATATTACTATATTTAATAACAACGAGTTTGCACTAAATAAAATGCTAGACAAATATGGTACCCAAAACAAAAATAACGTTATAAAACCTAAAATTCCTTGAAACATTGTTATAGGTACAATTATTATATTTGAAATAATTGATGTGATTTCAAATTTTCCAAAATAATAAACTTGAATTGGAATTAATAAGATATTTACTGAAATACTAATATATAACATAGAAAAAATCTTAGATAAAATTACATATATATAATCTTTTAATTTTAATTTATTAAATTTAACTCTATTATAGTACTTTTTGTAAAATAAGCGTTTTAACATAATATCAAAATATGATTTTACTTGTTCATAATAAATTGAAATACTAATAATTGCTATATATGATAATAACATACCTGTACTATATATACAATATGGATTATATACAAAAATTATCAGAAATGAAATTAAAATCCTCTTTAAAGTTGATATATTTTTATTTATATATTTAAAAACAATTGATAAAACTACCATTATTCCAGCTCTTATAACTGAAAGTGATAAAGATGTCATAACACAAAATATTATTATAACTAATATAGTTATTATTAAATGTACATTTTTATTAAATTTATCTTCAAATAACTTTATCAAACTTACTAAAATTGCTAAATGTGAACCTGAAACAGCTATTAAATGCAAAATTCCATTTTTATCAAAATTATTTTTTACCTCATCTGTTAAATTAACATCATCACCATATATAATACTCTTAAATAATCCTGCTACATCTTTTGGCATATCACTATCAACTTTTTGTGACACTTCATTTTTTATTTTATAAGCAAAATTATATATTATGTTACCTGTAACGTTATTTATATTCGTAACATTATACGTTGATATAACTCCAACTATATTATTAGAATTTAAATATTTTTTATAATCAAATTCATATGGATTATTAAGTTTTGAAGGTATCGTTATTTTTCCAGATAATTGCAATATATCCCCATATTTATAGCTTAAGAACTCTTTTGAAATCCTCTCGGTATTATAGTTATTAGTGTAAATATTTAGAATAAACTTGTTATTATCATACTTTACTAAATATGATATCTTTTTATCAGTAACAGTTTGTAACTCAATAACCATTACTTGAAATGTTTCAGTATTTTCCATCGTCTGATATTTGAAATTAAAATTATATATTAAGAAACATAGCCTAAAAACAAAAACTATGCAGATAAAAATAACGCAATGAATTTTTTGGTTAGAATTAATAATTTTTTGAAATAACCTCTTCATACTTTTATTATACATACTTTAAATATTTTTTCAAGTAAAATTTGCATTTCTGACAAACATATACTAATCTTGACATAATAACAGGTGTATGATATAATCCACAAGAATTAATATTAATGTTTAGCATAAATATGCTAAATACAATGCAACAAAAAAATATAATAATTAAAAACGGAGGTATAGATATGGCACATAAAATTGATATTAAAATTGATCCAAACACACTAAGCATAATTGAGGAGCCAAGAATAAAAGAAAATTTACAAATATTATTTTCTACTTTTGATACTGCTATTACAGACAAGATAAACGAAATTTTAAATTTTATAAAATTCCATAATGAAAAAATATACAAAGATTTGTCCTTTGACAATATATATGAAAATTTTAAGCTTTATTTTTATAAAAAAATAATAAATGAAGCAATAAATACAACACTTTCTTGTGTAGATAAATACGATTTTTTAGAAAATATTTTAGAATTAATAAATTCTCAAATTATAAATGAAGCAATACTAGGTGAAACAATGATTAATTCATTTAATAGAGCTATTCGTAGGCTACCAAATGAAAATGTAAGTGGACTGCAATTTATATCTAAAGGTAGTTTAATAATACTATTAGAAAAAGAATTTCTTGGAATTGTGCAAGCATATATTTAATATAATTTTTATATATTTATAGTGATTTAATAAAATAAGTAATGAGAAAGTGCATAAATTAGTATTTTCTCATTACTCATTTTTTATTACATATAACTGGTTTCAATGGAAACTTTATAGTTTGACTATTTACTGTATCAATATTGTCTATACATTTCTTTGTTATAAAAAACATATTTTGTATTAGAAAAGCTATCCTGCCACCTATAAATTTAAGTTAACTCTATATTATTTTTAATTAATTGCAATTATATTATTTATTTTTTAATATTCCATATTCTCTTTCCATCGCCTTACTTGAAACTACCCATTGCTTTCCATATTTACATACATCAATTCCATTTATCAGTTTTCCATATGATATTGCTTTTCTAAGTGTACTTTCATTTAATCCCCAAATTAAAGTTGCATCACTAAAAGCCATTAATCCATCAAATGGAGTTTTTATAGTTTTACCATTTTCAAATAATTCGTCACAGGAAATGTCTATATTATCATCCCATATTACTCCATATCCACCAATATCAACTTCAACATTATAAAATAACTGCTCATTTTTTAACTTCTGAAACATTGAATTTTTTTTAATTAATTCTTTTAAATTATAAATTTTTGTAATTCCCTCAGAAAACTGAATTAGTATTTTATAACCAGGCAGTGCAGTTACATTCTTTATTTTATGAAACACAAATCCACCTCCTTATTCTAATGGTTTTATATTTTAAAAATTTTGAATATCCCATATATCTTTTAATTCTTTTTCATGAATGCAAATCCATTCTATTACTAATTCTAAAGCCTTTTTGGGTAATTCCCCTTCAATTATCCTCTTTTCTTGAAAATCTATTACTGCAACATATTCACCGTAAATTGCATGAATATGTGGTGGATTGTGCTCGCTTTGTTGAAAATACATTCTTATCGTAATTCCATAAAATCTTGATAGTACTGGTATATTCTTTCCTCCTTATTATATATATAAAATCACTATATAGTGATTTTGTCAATATTTACATTTATAATATGTACTAAATTAAATAATATATGTTATAAACTACATAACTCAAACAACTTAGTATTTGTTTCTATATCCTACTCAAATTTATAAATTCAACTTCCCCTTGCTAACTCTTCTAATAAAGGTCTTTATATTTGAGCAACATCAGGAAATATCAGATTAATTCTATTCTCTTTTAATTTAATGAATTTATTTACTTTATCTAGTATTATACGTCTAGTTTCAGATAGAACCTTTATTTACCATTTACTGTATCAATATGATCTATATATTTCTTTGTTATAGGAAAAATAATTTTTACTAAAAATGCATGTTCTCCCACCATAATTTCCAATTACAATAGATCTCATTTCTTATATTTTTCAATTTTTCTTTCAATAATAAACTTATATTTATCAATTCTACTACTCATTGGAATAAATCATATAATATCACTATCATCTATTTTCATAGAAAAAATAGTTTTATCTAATGAATTTTTTCTCACAATTTTTAATTAACTTCTCATCTTATAATAATAAATATAACATTGTTTTATTTCCATTATAATATTGTTCTTTCTTGTTTTGCTTTCATTATTTTAGTGATAAAAATACTTAATTCTAAACACTTTCATTAATAAATCTTAAAAGAAGTATATAATTGTTCAAAAATATATAAGTAATACTCTAGATTTCAAATTTGTATTTACAAAAGTCCCCTATTTCTTAAAAGAACAAAGAACTAACAATTTACAAAATGATATGATTTATTACTTGCACCAACCACATGCAAGAACATATACTTTCTATGCTCATTAGACATTTTTTATTATAAAAATCAAGTATTTTTCATAATAAATATACTATATTTTATGAAAATTTTAACCTTTTTTTCATATTTTAACTAAATTATAAATTTTTATTCTAATACTTGCTTTTTTATTCAAATTATGCTATATTGATACTAGAAAGAGAGGTATATATGAAAAAATCTACTATTGGAATTATAGTAGCTATCACAATTATTGTATTTGCTGCTTTAGTATTACTATTAAAAAGTAATAATAATACAACAAATACAAGTAAACTACAAACGACACAAGAAATGATAAATACTATGAATTCCATCTATGAAAAATTAGGTGATACTCTACCTAATATAGAAACAAATGAAATTGATATTTCTGATGAATTAGCAGTAACAGCTGCAACTGGTTTAAAATCTACAAGCAATATTGAGGGAATCGTATTGTCTGAACCATTTATAAGTGCTCAAGCATATTCAGCAGTATTAGTAAAAGTATCTAATAATGCAAATATTGAAGAAATGAAACAAGAAATGTTAGACAACATTGATACAAGAAAATGGATATGTGTTGAAGCAGAAAAAGTATATGTTACAAATTATGGAAATATCATTTTCTTGATAATGTCTAGTGATGAATGGGCAAAACCTGTATATGATGAATTTAAAAATACTGTTGGCGGAAAAGTAGGTAAAGAATTACAAAAGTAGGAGGTAATAATGGTTTTCTCAAGTATAAGCTTTTTATATTATTTCTTACCATGTGTATTAGTAATATATTTTGTTACACCAACAAAATATAAAAACGTTATATTATTATTAAGCTCCCTATTATTTTACTTTTATGGGGAGCCTGTTTATATACTAGTAATGATACTTTCAATACTATCAGCATATATACATGGAATTTTAATGAACAAATATAAAAGTAAGAAAAAAATATTTTTAACTACATCTGTTATAATTAGTCTAAGTACACTTATATTATTTAAATATTCAGATTTTTTAATCTCTAATATAAATAATATATTTAATTCAAAACTTGCACTACTAAATTTAGCACTACCTATTGGAATTTCATTTTATACATTTCAAATTTTAAGCTATTTAATAGATGTATAT
The DNA here is from genome assembly GCA_948470565.1 of uncultured Clostridium sp. Taxonomy (GTDB): domain Bacteria; phylum Bacillota; class Clostridia; order TANB77; family CAG-465; genus CAG-465. The sequence goes on along the minus strand of CAOKPF010000015.1, from coordinate 17,848 downwards.
AATGAAAAAGTACCAGCTCAAAAAAATTTTATAAAACTTGCAACTTATATATCACTATTTCCACAATTAGTAGCAGGGCCAATTGTACGATATATTGATATAGAAAAGGAGTTAAACAGTAGAACTCATAATTTTGAAAAGTTTTCAATTGGTGTTGAGCGATTTGTAATAGGTCTTTCAAAAAAAGTATTAATTGCAAATAATTTAGGTAAACTTTGTGAAATTTTTTTGCAATCCAACGAAAAAAGTATAGCATTTTACTGGATTTATGCAATTGCATTTTGTCTTCAAATATACTTTGATTTTTCTGCATATTCTGATATGGCAATAGGACTTGGCAAAATGTTTGGTTTTAACTTTTTAGAAAACTTTAATTACCCTTATATTTCAAAAAGTATAACAGAATTTTGGAGAAGGTGGCATATTTCACTTGGAACTTGGTTTAAAGATTATGTATATATTCCACTTGGAGGTAATAGAGTTGGAAAATTAAAATTAATTAGAAATATCTTGGTTGTATGGATGCTCACTGGACTTTGGCATGGTGCTAATTGGACATTCATTACATGGGGAATATTATTTGGTGTATTGCTAATTATTGAAAAAACATTTTTATTAAAATTACTAGATAAATTACCAAAAATATTACAACATATATATGTATTATTTATTGTTATGATTAGTTTTATTATCTTTAACGCAAATGATATTACTCAAGCTCTAACAGATATTACAGGGCTTTTCGGTATGAATGGTGAGGAATTTATAAATAAATTTACAATCTACTATTTAAAAAGTTATTTTGTAATTTTAGTAATCGCAATAATTGGTGCTACACCATGTTTTAAAAATATAATTAAAATATTAAAACAAAATAACAAGTTGGAAAAGTTAATAAATCTTTGTGAGCCCATGTTTGCAATAATGCTACTACTATTTGTAACTTCATATTTAGTAGACAACTCATACAATCCATTCTTGTATTTTAGATTTTAATTAATATTTAAGGAGATTTATATGTCAAATAAAACAAAAAATATAGTAGTATCAATATTATTTATATCTACACTAATACTATTTTTTATACTAAATTTATTAAATAAAGATACTGAAATATCAATTACAGAAAGAAGAAAGTTAAACGGATTTCCGGAAATAAATTTTAACAAGATAATAAGTGGAAGTTTCTCTAATGAATTTGATAATTATGTAACCGATCAAATTATACAAAGAGATAATTTTTTACAATTAAAATCAAATCTAGAATTAAAATTATTCCAAAAAAAAGATAATAATAATTTATATCTATACAAAAATAGTATTATAAAAATTGAGTACCCACTAAATGAAAAATCAGTATTAAATGCTACAAAAAAAATAAATGAAATACAAAAAAACTACTTAAAAGGTATGAAATGTTACTACTCAATTATTCCTGATAAAAATTATTTTACTAATCAAAATGAATATATACGTATAGACTATAAAAAACTAGAATTAATTATGAAACAAAATTTACAAAATGTTCAATATATTAATATTTTTGACTGTTTAAGCTTAGATGATTATTACTTAACTGATATACATTGGAAACAAGAAAATTTACAAAATGTAGTAAACAAAATTGGAACAGAAATGAACTTTATAGATAGACTTACACTATCATTCAATAAAAACTATATTACTAGCTTTGATGGAACATACTCAGGTCAAATTAGATTAAAAAATAAAAAGGACATTATCTATAATTTAACAAATAAGGTCATTGACGAGGCAACTGTATATAATTATGAGGATAACATTAAAACCCAAATTTATAATATAGAAAAGCTTACTAGTTATGACAAATATGACATATATTTATCTGGTGCTACTCCTCTAATTACTATAACTAACAAAAATTGTAAATATGATAAAGAATTAATTGTTTTTAGAGATTCTTTTTCAAGCAGTCTAGTACCACTTTTTACAGAAGCTTATTCAAAAATTACATTAATTGATACTAGATATATAAAAAGCAAAGATATAGCAAATTATATTGAATTTAATAAACAAGATGTATTGTTTATATATAGTACTACTATATTAAATAATAGTAGTATACTAAAATAATACATTTATTATAAAAAAGAAGAGTAAATAATAATTTTTATATCATTTTATTTGCCCTTCTTAATTTTGAAAAATTACTAGATAGCCATATAATCTTTCAAATATTTTTATTAAATTTACATAATTTTCTTAAAATCTTTATTTTGCACTTGACATAATACAAAATTTGTTATATAATTATAAATAGGGAAATTATATTTATTATTTTTTAACTTAAAAATTTTTATCGGCAGCAATTGTTGCCAGAAAGAGAGGACACTATGAAAAATATCTTAAAAACTTTTGTTTTTGCTGTTATCTTTTCAATCTTTTTACAAAGTCAATCTATATATGCTGCAAAGCACTTGACTGTAAAAGAATTGTCCAAAAATAACCTTGACGAAACTCAACAAGAGTTCGAAGGGCTCGGACATTCATATGAGGATGCCAAAGAAATATTTGATTATGTAAAAATACTAAAGACAGGCAAAGGAGTATTTTTAGTAATCGACACAAAAGATATAATAAATTCATCAATAGCAAGAAGTTTTTACTCAAATGAAGAAATAACTGAAGTTACTGTAGAAAGATATACTAAGGATAATATAAGAGAATATAATGTAATTTTCGAAGAAAACAAACCAGCTTTTGTGGAATCTTACGAAGATACATATATTCCAGAAAAGATCACTAAAAAAATTTGGAAATTAGTAAAAGAAGACTAAAGAAAAAAGAGCCTAGCTACTTAGCTGGGTTCTCTATTTTTTATACCTTTCATAAAAATTGCAATATTATTATACAATTACCTCCAATGGTGTAAAGTTTGCCATAAGTCTTTTAAAGCCAAACTTTTCAAATTCTATACCAAGTTTAAAATCATCGCCCTCAGGGACAATTTCTTTTATAACACCTATACCAAACTTTTTATGTTTTATTTTCATACCAACACTATAATCTTTACTACTATTTTCTTTTATTACATTTGGCTTACTGTTTATATTTTTTAAGAAACTATCTACACTCATACCAACCTTTTGACCTTTATTTTTCTTAGGAGATGTAAAATAATCCTCTATATTACCACTTGCATAGTTATTTGCAATTGTAAATTCATCATCCAAATATTTATTCTTTTTCCTTGATCTATTAAACTTATCCTGTGAACTTTCACTAAATAGTTCTTCTGGTATTTCATCAATAAATCTAGATGGCAAACGATAAGTTGTAGAACCATACAATGTCCTTTTCCTTGTATTAGTTATGTATAACACTTGTTTTGCACGAGTAATTGCAACATAACATAGTCTTCTTTCCTCTTCAACCTCTTCATCTTCATCAATTGCCCTTTTTGATGGAAATAAATCCTCTTCCATTCCAACTAAAAATACAACTTCAAATTCAAGTCCTTTAGCACTATGTATGGTCATAAGTGTTACTGCCTCAGTATCGTTATCCAAATTGTCAACATCTGACACAAGAGCTATACTCTCCAAAAAATCACCTAATGTATTTTCAGCATTTTCCTTTTCAAATTCAGTTGCTACACCAATAAATTCTAGAAAATTATCAAAACGTATTTCAGCCTCTTTAGTCCCATCTTTATTTAACATTTCCTCATATCCTGAATTTATTAATACAAGTTTCATTAGCTCAGATATTTTTATTTCATCTTTCTTGCTAATTAATTCTTTTATCATATCTCTAAACATCATAATATTGCCAGCACTTCTAAGTCCAACCAAATTATCATTATCACATAGAGTTTCAAATATTGAAAGACCCTTTTCATCTGCAATTTGCTGTAATTTTTCCACTGCTGTATCACCAATACCACGTTTAGGTTCATTTATTATCCTTTTTAATGCAATATTATCATTAGTATTTTGTATAAGTTTTAAATAACTTGTAAGATCCTTTATTTCTTTTCTTGAATAGAACTTTAAGCCACCTATAAGTCTATATGGTGTACCTGAACGCATAAACACTTCCTCTAATACACGGGATTGTGCATTAGTTCTAAAAAGTACTGCAAAATCTGAATATTTCATTTTTTGTCTTCTACATATCTCATCTATTTTTTCGACAATATACTCTACCTCTTCATACTCATTTCCAAGTGTTTTATACTCAATTTTTTCTCCATCATTATTTTGTGTCCAAAGGTTCTTATCAATCTTAGATTTATTATTTTTAATAACCTCATTAGCTGCATTAAGTATTGTCTGTGTACTTCTATAGTTCTCCTCTAATTTTACAATTTTACTACTTGGAAATTCCTTCTCAAAGTTTAGAATATTTGAAATATCAGCTCCTCTAAAACCGTATATACTTTGTGACTCATCTCCAACGACACAAATATTACCATGCGCAGAACAAATAAGGCTTATTAGCAAGAACTGTATTTTGTTCGTATCTTGATATTCATCTACCAGAATATATTTAAATTTATTTTGATAATAGCTTAACACATCACTATTTTTCAAAAAAATCTCAACAACTAACATTATAATATCATCAAAATCTACTGCATTATTCTTTTTCAAACTAGCCTGATATTCTCTATACACCTGTGCGATTTTCTCTCTTCTAAAATCTCCAACTACATCTTCTGCATAGTTTTCAGGTGTCTTCATATTATTTTTAGCATTACTTATTTCATATTTTATACTACCTATTGGATATTGTTTATCATCAATATTCATATTTTTCATTATTTCTTTTAGTAATTTATCTTTATCCAGTTCATCAAATATATTAAAATCTCTTGAATATCCAAGTAATTCAATTTCTCTTCTTAGTATTCTTACACAAACTGAATGAAAAGTACCAAGCCAAATTCTACTGGCATCTTCTCCATTAACGAGAGTTCCAACTCTTTCTTTCATCTCTTTTGCTGCTTTATTTGTGAAAGTAATTGCAAGAATTTCCCATGGCTTTACAATTTGCTGTTCTAACAAATACGCAATTTTATATGTAAGCACACGTGTCTTTCCACTTCCAGCCCCTGCAAGTATAAGTAAAGGGGCATTAACAAATTCTACTGCTTCCCTTTGTTTATCATTTAATTTATCTAAAAGTTCACTCATAAAATCCTCCTTAAAATTTAACAATCGAACCATAATCAACTAAATCATTTTCTTTAAAATCAACTATCTCAAGATTTTTACTTTGTATAAACTTTATTATTTGTTCTACATTTTTTGTATATTTTATATCACCAAATATTACAACTTTGTCAAAAATCCTTGCCATAGCTCCACCTATAAATCCATTCATATTAGAATATTTTCCATCTTTACTAAGCAATTTTATATCTGGCGTTTTTTCCAGCAATAATGTATCAATTCCATTATTTTTTAAAATCTCATATATTTTTTTATCTGTAACAATACAAGAATTTTCATCTATTACTGCTATACTACATTTGCTATACCCTTGAGCTATATTAACAAGATTATATTTATTCTTAATCAGTATATTTTTTAGTACACTATCTGTATATTTAAAATTATGTATTGCATTATTTCCTATAACACATAAGTTATATTGTACATCAAGTGGATATTTACCTAAAACTGTACTTTCTCCACAGACTACATTACTACATTTTAATAACTTATCTATATTACAATCCTTACTACTTAATAAATAATCATACAAAGATTTCTCTAATATTAGCGTATCAGACACTTTAGTACACATTATATCCACATGACTTGAAATTTCATTATATAACCTTGTATTACACGGGATTTCTACTAAAATAACCCCAAGATTTTTCAAATACTCTTTATATACAGCTTTCATTCTATTATCTACAAATAAATAATCTTTCATCTTTTCCACAGCTATATTATAACAGATTATGACAGAGTTTGCAATTGAAAAAATTGCATATATTTTATACTCTAATTTAACACCTGTAATTTTATCCTTTACAAATTACATATTTTGTGATAGAATACTAAACATAAAATATCAAGGAGAAAAACATGAAAAAAATATTTATTTGCATACTTTTAATTTTAATTCCAATCAGTGTAAATTTTTTATGTACAAAAATAGATGAATATGGAAATATAGAAAACTCATATATAAACAATTTAAAAAATAACGATAATGTAAAATTAGAAAATAAATATATAGATACAAACAATATAATTGATATTATAGGAAATACTATATCAAATACACTATATAGACTAAAAAACGTGTTAAATTCATATTCTTTTTTAACATATTCTGGAATACTTGCTATATTATTTGAAACAATAGCAACAATTATAGCGGTTATATTAAATAACGTTATAAAAAGTACAAAAAATATAAAGTACAGATATAAAATGAATAGGATTTTTAATAGTATTAGATATTAAAATAAGATAATATCCTATAAATTTTTTAATTAATAGCATTTATAGGATATTTTTAAAAGACAAAAAATAATTTTTTAAAGAGAAATATCATAGAATTTTCTTTTGTTGTATTAATTTTGCAAAAATCTAATTAATCAATTTATCTTTATAGAAAGTACATACAATACACCATTAGTATTATTTACTAAACTATGGCTCTCACCAATCAAACATGGCTTTGGGTCTTCACCTTTCCAAATAATATAATATTCTTTATTATTAGAGTGGTCATGTTCTAATATCCGCGAGCCAGATGATAACTCCAAAGCTGAAATTTCAAAATTTTCAAATTTCCCAATATCTACTACAAAAACATCTCCATAAACATATTCAGGATTTAATGGTTCTTTTTCTCTAAATAAAATATTTAACTGTTTTTGAGATAATTCCTTGAAGAAAAATTTCATTTCACGAATTATATTATCTTCATTTCCGTTTTTCATACTCTGCTTCAATTGTAGCATTATTTTATTTTTCATAGATAATCATCCTTTCTTTTTTTGTTTAGTGATTATATTATAACATTTTTTTATATTTCCCCTTACTAAATAACTATATTTTTATTGACATTTCATACAAAATTATGTATAATATATTCGTATTAAATATATTTTTTCCTATATTTATTAATTATTGGAGGACATATCCTCTTAAATTTTCGTTTATACATAATTGTACAAAACAACTAACAAAATTTTAAAGGAGGTATATTATGAAAAAAATTGGCATAATTGGTGGAATGAGCTATGAATCAACACTACATTATTATGAAAGAATTAATCATATTATTAATGACAAACTTGGCAACTTATCTACGGCTGAAATAATAATGTATAGTGTTAATTTTCAAGATATTGAACCATATATGAAACAAAACAGATGGGAAATAATTGAAAATGAACTATTAGATAAAGCCAAAAAGCTTGAAAGTATTGGTGCCGATATCATTATTATTGCAACTAATACTATGCACAAACTAGCAGACTATATACAAAATCAAATTAGTATTCCTATACTACACATCGCTGACTGTGTTGCGCAAGATTGTTTAAAACAAAATATTACCAAACTTGGACTAATTGGAACAAAATATACTATGACAGAAGATTTTTTAATAAAAAGATTAGAAAAAAATGGACTTACTGTATATACACCTAAGATAGAAAAAAATATCTATGAACTTGATAGAATAATTTTTGAGGAACTTTGCATTGGAAAAATTATTCCAAATTCAAAAAAGTACTATATTGAAGTTATAACAAAAATGATAAAAGAATTTGGAATTAATGGGATAATACTTGGATGTACTGAAATAGAAATGTTAGTACAACAAGAAGATTTACAAATACCAATTTTTGATACTACAACATCACATATAAATGCAACAGTAAATTACATTCTAAAAAACTATAATTAAATATTTCTATTTTGCAAATTATATATTTTAATTAATAATAAGCCAAAAAAGAGTAGCGACAAACTACTCTTTTACCTTATTATACATTTTTTATTACCCAATAATATCTAATATATGGGGTTTATTTTTAAGTGTTTTACTAAGCTCAGGTTCTACATTTTCTATATGAATTGCATTTTTTATATACGAATATGCAATTTCAAATTTATCCTTATCATTATATAATACTTTTAATATTGTATCTCCTATTTTTACACTATCACCAACTTTTTTTTCAAATTCAAATCCTACTGCATAATCAATAGCTTCATCTTTTGTTATTCTTCCACCACCTAAACAAACTAAAGCCTCACCTATCATCTTGCTATCAATTGCAACTATACAGCCTTCATTTTGTGAATGAATTTCTTTTAAATATTTCACTTTATCATTTATAACCGGCATATCTAAGCTCATACCAATCCAGTCCATATATACATTACATATATGACCACCTTGAGCTTTTACAAGTTCAATAAACTTATCATATGCCCTCCTTGATGTAATAGCCTTTAAAACTTCAACTTTATTTTTTTCAATGTCATCTCCCAGTCCTGCCATTTTCATCATATATGCAGATATTTCAAATACTACCTCTCTTAAATCTTGTAACTCTTCTGAAAATATATTATCTTCATCAGAAAGCAAAAATGAAATTACCTCTTTTATTTCAGTCGCATTTCCTACATTTTTACCAAGTGGTTCTGACATAGATGTAATTATAGCTTTGGTATCAACGCCCGCAAGTTTACCAATATCAACCATTGTTTGAGCTAATTTTCTAGCACTGTCCAAATCTTTCATAAATGCACCACTACCAACTGTTACATCAAGAACTATTTTATCTACACCAGAAGCAAGCTTCTTACTCATTATAGAGGCAGCAATTAAATCAATTGATTCAACAGTTGCTGTACTGTCTCTTAAAGCATATATTTTTTTATCTGCAATAGCAATCTGACTACTTTGTGATATAAGGCAAACACCGATATCTTTTACCTGATGAATTGCCCTATCCATTGGGATATTTATATCATATCCAACAATTGACTCAAGTTTATCAGCAGTACCACCTGTAAAACCTAGTCCTCTACCTGACATTTTGCATATATTCGCACCAAGAGATGCAACAATAGGTAATACTATAAGTGTTACTTTATCCCCTACTCCTCCAGTAGAATGTTTATCAACAATATACTTTCCATCTTCCTTTATCTCTGATAAATCTAATATATTGGCAGAATCTCTCATAGCAAATGTAAGATATACAAGTTCCTGTCTAGTCATACCATTTATATAAATTGCCATAAGCAATGCTGACATCTGATAATCAGGTATTGTTCCATCACTATATCCTCTTACAAAAAATTCAATTTCCTCCTTTTCTAACTCTTTTTTATCTCTCTTCTTTTCAATTATATCATACATTCTCATTACTATACACCTCAATTATATAATATATATTACTATATGTAATTCATTTTTGCAAGGTGTTATAGAAAAATAGCCAAAAAAGTACAAAAATAAAGAGTAGATTCCCGGGAAAAATCTACTCTTTATTCATAACGCGTTATTATATTATAAGTTTATAGATACAATAAAATTTATAGCTAAACTACAGTTACATCAAAACTTTTTTTGGCACCACTGCTAAGCAATGTCAATGTAATGGTAGCTGTACCACTATTTACTGCAGTTAAGTCAAATCCTTTTACACTTACAACATTTGAGTTACTCGATTCCACTTTCACTCTTGTGTCTGTTAATGTATATGGAATTACACTTGTCTGCAAATACTGAGTACTGCCTCTTTGCATTTTCTTTGCCGGATTTATAACTTCTACATATGCATTTTGCGGGTCAATAGTTGCAGAATTCCTTGAAACGGTAACAGTACATGTTGCCGATGCCTTACTCGAACTACTTACCGTAATTGTTGCTGTCCCTTCGCTTATACCAGTTATATTGCCATACTGATCCACAACAGCAACATTTTGATTACTACTCCACCAACTTAAATTATTTCCGTAGTTAGTGGCTCTAACAGTTCTTATTTCTCCCACTGATAAATTCAGAGAATATTGTGAGAGCTGAATAAAATCAATTCCAATTTTATTTGACACTGTAACAGTACACGTTGCTGTACCATTTGTGCAACTTGCTGTAATAATTGCTGTCCCTTCTCTTATACCGGTTACATTTCCTCTTTGGTCAACAGTTACAATATTTGTATTACTACTTTGCCACGTCAGATTATTCCCATAGTTGCTGGCAATAAGAGACTTAGTTTCATTTGGCGATAACAGCATTGAATTCTGAGACAAACTCAAGGAATTACTCGGATTCATAGTTCCAGAATTCGTAATAGTAAAATAGCAAACTGCTGTTTTACCGTTTTCAGTTACTGTTACTACTGCTGTTCCTGCTCCAACTGCTGTTACCTTACCTTTTTTGTCGACAGTTACAATATTTGTATTACTGCTACTCCAAGTTGGATTAGAAGCAGATGTTACCAGTTCAATATACGAGCCTATTGGCATCGTAACTTCTGAATTACTAATTACAATGTCTGGAGATGTTGATGAGTTACCATTATTGTTATTATTGTTATTATTGTTATTATTATTACCATTATTATTATCCTTGTCAACAGTTCCCTTATTATCTTCATACACCGTAACATTTGAAGTTGCAACCTTGCCATTCTTCGTCGTCGCGGTTATAACAACAGTTCCTTTTTTTAAACCAACCAATACTCCATCTGATGAAACAAAAACAATGGTTGGATCGCTACTCGTATACGTAACTTTTTTGTTTGTAGCGTTAACTGGGTTTACAGTTACTGTTAATTGTTTAGTCTGACTAATAGTCAGATTGTTTGTAGTTTCTAAAATGCTAAGGCTTTCAACTGCTATATTTTTTACCTTAATTTTAACTTTTGCGCTGTATTTGCTATTTTTAAATGTTACAGTTGCCGTACCCTTTTTCTTACCCACAAGGGTAACTTTCCGTGTTTCCTGATTTACTGATTTCACAGTAACTATACTCGGCTTATTACTTTTAGCCGTAAGTTTTGCTTTACTATTCTTGCCATAACTAAAAGTTGCTTCATCGCCTACGTTCATTGTATGTGAAGTAGTAGGTGTTTTAGCAGCTTCTGCAATATTGGCATTGAATGCGAGTAAAACAAACAGCATTGCAAAAATTGCTACAAGCCATCTTGCATTTTTCTTAGCCATAATTTTTCCTCCTTCTTAATTTTTGGAATTCTCTTAGTTAGAGAATTCTTAATATTTTTGATACAGCGATATTATATCACTTTTTTCGTGTTATGTCAACAGTTCTTTTATTATTTGTATTTTTTTATTATAATAAATATTACTGCTTAGCAGTAAAATAGGGACTGTCATGTAATAAAAATAACTTTAAGATAAAGTTTATTAAAAAAATAGCCAATAAGATGACATAAAAGTAGTGCATCCATAAATATAAAAAATTATTTAGAAATCCAAAATAAGCTTAAACTACTGCATTTTTAAAATCTGTTTATTTTCTGTTTATTTTCTACGAAAATAGATAAGGGACGTTCCATAAATAAATGTAATCATATACTTTATACAGCAATTTGCATATATATATATATATATATATATATATATACCAATTCATTTTACATAAAAATAGTCTAGCAAAGCTAGACTATACACTATATTTTAAATATTGTTTTTAATATCATCTTCATAAATTTACCAGGTTGATATACAACTATCTTCATATTTGTTACCTCCTTTTAGCAAAATAGCCATGTAATTCCAATTATTGCTAATACGACAGCTACAATAGCAATCCAACACCATACAGGTAAAAATATTGCAATTGCAACTCCAACTCCAAATGAAAGTAAAAATAGTCCTATAGTTTTCCTAAAAGCACCCATAAACATAAACTATCCCTCCTTTGACAAATGGATAAAAATATTGTAAAATATTTAATATATAATATGTAAAATTATACAAGGTGGTGAACATTTTGAAAAAAGAAAATTTAAAACAGACAAAATATATAAAAAAAAATAAAGAAGAAAGTGTACAAATTGTAAAAGAACTACTAAAAGCATATCCTAATGCAATATGTGGATTAAATTATAGTACAGATCTTGAACTAGTTATAGCTTTAATACTTGCTGCACAGTGTACTGATGCTAGAGTAAATCAAATTATTCCTATTCTTTTTGAAAAATATCCTAATGTATATAGTTTAGCAAAAGCAAACCTAGAAGACTTACAAACTATAATAAAACCATGTGGATTTTATGTTAATAAATCAAAAAGTATATTAGATACGGCAAATATAATTGTAAACAACTTTAATGGAAAAGTTCCTAATACAATGGAAGAACTATATACACTTAGAGGTATTGGAAGAAAATCTAGCAACATTATTTTACAAGAGTGTTTTAATAAAACTGTAGGTATTGCAGTTGATACACATGTTACAAGAATATCTAGAAAAATAGGATTTTCAAACTCAAATACACCTGAAAAAATAGAAAAAGATTTAACTACATTACTTGATAAAAAATATTGGAATCAAATAAATCATTTACTTGTAGTCCATGGAAGAGCTGTATGTATAGCTAGAAGACCTCAATGTGATAACTGTCCTATACAAAGCTTATGTGCAAAAAATCCATAAATAAAATTTTATAATATTTATTAACATTTGATAAAAAACAAAAAAATAGTATTAATATAGTTCATTTATACTCTAGACTTTAGAGCAATGTATAATATAAACTCTACTAGAAAAATAAGCAATGCTATTTTTCAAATTTTTAACAAATCTTGCAATACTACTCTTCTACAATATAGACTCTAAATTTGCATTAAACACATTTTATATTACATATTTTTCTATAATTTTTGAAGAAATACTATATTTTACTTTCTTATTAGAACAAGGCACGCTAAAATTGACATAATACTTGACTTTCCACTAAAAATTTGTTATACTATAAATGGTAAATATTAATAATCCTATTATATTTAAGGAGGAGAATATGAAAGATTTAACTTATTATTTTGAATTGATCAAAAGTACAAAAGAGTGGGAAGGATTCGAGGAAAAATATTCTTTTATTAAAGAATGTTATGAACTAGCTAAAAAAGTACCATTAGATGAGTTTTACAAAAAATACATTAATGTAGCTTCAATAACTGAACTAAAAAAAGTTCGGGATAATGTAGCCATTGCGATAGCTGAATTGGACAGTTCTGCTCTGAGTCGTGTAACAATGCGTACACCAATAACTGACCAAAAAGAACAGCTAAATGAGCTTTACCAAAAGATAATAGGAGATATACAAGATTACGAGATTTATAAAAAATAACAATATAAAATTATAGTAAAAAGAGGAGACAATCTTGAACTCAAGACTGTTTCCTCCCCTTTTATTCTAAACTTACATCATACCATATTTCCTAGATGAAGAATTGAATTTTTGTGTATAAACTTTGTTCCAAAGTTTATATTCTTGCATATCTTTAGAAATAATTTCCAAATGATAAATATCTCCTGCAAGTTTTATAACCATTATAATATCACCTTCTGAATATGTTATATTTTTTAAAACATCAGTTGTAATTACAAAATAAGTTTGACCTGTTTTATGAGCAATTCTAGCATTTCTATCTGTATACTTTTCACCACTTTTTGCATCTACTACTTCTACTTTTATCTCCCTTTCCCTAATAGTTATGCCATCCTTAGTTATATTTTTTTCCCTTTTCATTTAATTCAAAAAAATCGGGTATCATTGTCCTAATATAATTTGGTATTCTAATACTATTAACATCTTGAGCTTTAATAGCCCTACTAGGAAATTCAAATATAAAATTAGCAACATTATTAAGATTAACTTTCTTTACTTGTACAACCTCTTCTTCTTCATCAAATTCATTTTTCTCTTTATTGCTATTTTTTTCTTCACTAATATTTTTGTCATTTTTATTAACTTCTGATACATCAAGATTTAAATCCGCTTTTGAAAATAGTAAATTGCCTATATCTAAAGTTCCACTATCATCAAATGCCATATCTTCCATTACACCTGAAAAACAGAAAAAGATTTAACGACATTACTAGATAAAAAATATTGGAATCAAATAAACCATTTACTTATAGTTCATGGAGGAGCTGTATGTATAACTAGAAGACCTCAGTGTGATAACTGTCCTATACAAAGTTTATGTGCAAAAAAGCCATAAGTACATTAAAATTTTCATTTAATAGCAAAATTACAAAAAATCATTGAAAATACATATGTAACTTCAATGATTCTTTACTTTTTTCATTCATTTATATATACTCTAATCCATCTTATATACTTCTATATATAAATCTGTTAATTTTTGAATTACACCTTGTACATCTACCTCATCAGCTATACTTGCATTATACTTGTCAACAAGTTGTAATTCATCCTTATTGCTAATATAACTATTCTCAATCATTATATTTATCTTAAGCTTAGATAATGGTACTTTATCATCAATTGGATATCCATCTTTCCGTATACTAAGTATTCTCATCTCCTCCTGTTGCAATAAGTCAATTTTTTCCACAATTAATTTTTCTAGCATTTTCATAGAATACCTCCTAAATTATTAATCAGTCACATAAAAATATCTATATGATTATATCATTTTTTGTTATATATGTAAATAATTTTACATATTTTTTATATACTTTTCTACATCATACCATACTTTCTAGATGAGGATTTAAACTTTTGTGTACAAACTTTACTCCAAAGCTTATATTCTTGCATATCTTTAGAAATAATTTCTAAATGATAAATATCTCCTGCAAGCTTTATAACTCTTATAATATCACTTTCTGAATATGTTATATTTTTTAAAACATCAGTTGTAATTACAAAATAAGTTTGACCAGTTCTATGAGCAATTCTAGCATTTCTATCAGTATACTTTTCACCACTTTTTGCATCTACTACTTCTACTTTTATCTCTCTTTCCCTAATAGTTACGCCGTCTTCAGTTATATTTTTCCCCTTTTCATTTAATTCAAAAAAGTCAGGTATCATTGTCCTAATATAATTTGGTATTCTAATACTATTAATATCTTGACCTTTTGTAGGTCTACTAGGAAGTTCAAATATAAAATTAGTAACATTATTAAGATTAACTTTCTTTACTTGTACAACCTCTTCTTCTTCTTCAAATTCATTTTTCTCTTTATTGCTATTTTTTTCTTCACTAATATTTTTGTCGTTTTTCTTAACTTCTGATACATCAAGTTTTAAATCTGCTTTTGAAAATAGTAAATTGCCTATATCTAAAGTTCCACTGTCATCAAATGCCATATCTTCCATTGTTTCATCATATAGCTCATTATCTTTATCAATTTTATCCTCTTTTACTCCATATAATTCATCAATTTTTTCTTGAGTTAATTCATCATCCTTAGTATCCTCAAAGTCAACTTCAACTTCTTTACTAGTACTCTCACTACTTGGTTCAGAAACAGTAATTTCATTTTCTACATCTGACAAGTCAATATCTTGAATATCAATTGTCATATCTGATAAATCAATCTTAGGAATTGACACATCACTAGTATACACATCATCAATTTCTTGTTTTTTCTTTTCAATATTTTCTGGTGATGCTGTATTAGATTTTCCTAACAATTCAGCTATACTTTGTACTTTATGGTTATATTGTCTAGTAGAGAATATCTCTTTATCTTCCACTAACTTTTCAACAGTAGTCTTATTTATTTTTATAAATTTTAGTTCCTCTAAATTAGAAGTTATCTTTTTTATCATTTGTTTATATTCCTGTTTGTCTTCATCTTCAGAAAAATCATAAATAATCTCAGTATATAGAGACATATCATCTTTTATACCACTTTCTGAAATATTAGAATTTGCAACATAAATCACTGCTTCATTAGTATACTCAAATATAGACACATTACTATCAAATTCTGCAACTTGATTATTTGAATAAACATATACGTCTTTAGTTCTATCTAGCATACTTTCTAGCATATTTCTAGTTGTATTTTTTTTATCAATTCCAACAGCAAAGAATAATTTAGCTTTAGTATCAAAAAACTCTTCCTCTACAATTCTAAAACCACTCTCTTTCATACAACCCCAAAAGAAATATACCTTCTTAGGATTTCTCTCAAATGAAGCTGTTATACTTTCAGCTAATGTATTTTTATTTTCATTTTGATATATTAATTTTACATTCATACTTCTACCCCTATAAAAAATTACAATAATATAATATACTAAAAGTTAAAAATTGTAAATAGATATTCAAAAATTTCAAATTTTTTGCAAAAAATAATTTATAATAATATCACAAAATATATTAACTATAATATTTTACTTTGTATATAATTATATATTTTAGAATTTTTACTAAAATCAGCAAAAAAATATTGATTTATAATACCATATATATTCAAACTTCTATAAATTACTTCTGAATTATCATTAACACAAATAAATACATTTTCACCGCCTATACTATGTACATATTCAAATGCAAATTTATCAGTTAAACCATCACCAAAATATATTATTTGATTTGTATTATTATTTTTCTTTTGAATATTTTTTATAGCCTCAACTTTTTCTTCAGCAGGCATTAGATTATCTATATCCACATAAATACCATCTTTTTTCTTTAATGTAACCCCATAAACTCCATTTATATATTTACTAATTACTGTATTACAAACGTAGTCCTTTAATCCAGAAGTAATAATATAATGTTTTACCCCAGTTTTTAAATTTTGAAATTTTTCAAAGTATTCTTCAACACCATTATTAAACTTAGCTGTATCAGCGCCCAAACATATATTTTTATCAGTTATTGCTATATTTTTTTCAGATAAAATCTTCAAATACTCTTTATAATACATTTCATATAAATTTGAGTTATTCTCACTTACCATTTTTTCACGAATTCTTTTCATTAATAATTCATCAGTATAACCACACTGCCTTAATATTTTATACTGAGGTAATGAATATGGAGTTAATGTTCCATCAAAATCATATATTATTATCATTTTTACACTCTCCTAATAAAAAAAGAAAAAACTGCGAAAAATTACTTTATCACAGTATAATTATTTAACTAATTATTCTTCTTCATCAACATCATCTTGTTGGCTAACAAATTCATCAAATACTCTTTGGGCTAGTTCTTCATCAGTTACTGTGTCATATACCTCTTCACCATTTTCCTGTTTTATTTCGAGAATTGTAACTTCAACATCTTCTTCTGTTTCAGTATTTTTTTCTGCATCAGCAACTATTAAAAATTCCCTTGAATCTTCCATTACAACAACATCTAAAATTTCAAATTTTGCATCTTTTCCATCTTCATCTGTAAGTGTTATTATTGGACTCATTCCATCTGATAATTCATTTACTTCATCACTTCCACAACCGCCACAAGAACCGCAACTACCAGAACAACCTTGTAATTCTTCTTTATCAATATCCATTTTAATTCCTCCTTAAATTAGATTTATGTAGATATTATACTATATATTTTGCCTTTTGTATATAGTTTTTATAACTTTTAAATAAATTTTGTTGTAATTTATTTCACTAAAGAAATAAAAAGTAAATATAATATAACTAAATATACTAAAAATATTCATACATTTTAATATATAAAAGTTTATATATTAAATTTTTATAATAATACTATATTTATATTAATTGCATATTTTATAATAGATTTATGGAAATTTTAAAAGTCTTGTAAATTGTATATTTTCTCAGGAATTAAGAGTAAAAAAATAATTTTCTGAAAAATAGACAGCAACTAGCACC
>CAOKPF010000014.1 GCA_948470565.1 uncultured Clostridium sp. | reverse complement strand
TTGTATTTACGCTTTTTTTGCATGCTCTTTTTACTATGTTATTTTTCAAACTTATACCTCCCATATTAATTATATCACTTTTTATATTATAACTCAATAAATTTTATATATTCTTATCATTTTTAAATGTTATAATATTTGTTATATATATTAATAAGAGAGAAAAAATCCCAGTTGAAATTTCCAACTGAGATTATTGGTTTTTAAAGAGCTTTTGTATTTTTACGTATATTTATATTACTGAATATAGCGTTTTCAACCAAATCAATAAAAGCTCCTTCGGTAACTTCATCCTTAGTAGTTTTTTTAGTTTCTCCCCACATAAAAAGTTCATTTATGGCATTGCCTGTAACCCCATCATTTTCTAAACGTTTTAATATGAGTTCTTGCATTTTGTCAACTTTTTCTTTTGTTGTAATCACATATCCTTTAAAAATCTTTAGCATATTTCCTTTTGTAAATGTTAACATAAATTCTTTCCGTATAAAATTATTCATAAATATTCCTCCCTTAATAAAATATTATTTTTATACATCATTCTTTAATAATATTATAGAATAAAATCATAATTATGTAAAGTGAAATAGCAAAATTACATAGAATAATATAAAAATAAAAAATGAAAGCTATAAGTTATTTTACAATTTATATTAAATTATTATTATTTCTCACTAAATAGTTGAATTTGTGAATAAAGTTATATATAATTATTATATATAGATAAAGGAGAATTTATGCTTGAGGAACTTGATAGGTTAATAACATATATATATGAAAGATACGATTATGTACAAAAAAGTTGGGAAAATTATGAGTATATATCTGTAAATTTAAAGAAAGCGTTAGTTAAGGATATTTATACTAATAATGATATACTAAATTTAATTATTAATTATAGATTATTTATTATCAATAATTTTAATTTGGAATTGGATTTAAGTAAACTGTCAGAAGTAAAAAAAGTAAGTTCAAGAATTAAAGCTAAAAATTCAATTCAGTATAAAATATATAATTATATAAAAAATCATAATAATGGTGAAATTCCAATAAATAAGTGTTTTAATGATTTGTATGGAATAAGGATTATACTTGATGAAGAAATTAAATATAGTAAAATAAAGCGATTTGTAGAAAGTAAATATAATGGTAAGTTAAAATGTATTGATGCTTCAAAGGATACAGGATATAAAGCTACTCATATATATTTTAAAAATGATAATTATAGTTTTCCATGGGAGTTACAAATATGGGATAGATATTATGAGAAAACTAATATATCATCACATGAAAAATATAAACAAGATTATGTAAAATGGGAAAAAGAATATGAAAGAAATGAGAAACTTTCATAATTATGTGTGACTTTGAGCGAAGCAAGAAAGGAATGAATTTTAATATGGAAGAAAGAAAATTATTGACACATTATATAATAATGAGTAGTAGCTATTCTAATGGTATAAGAATAGCATTACATTATGTAATAGATGAACTAGTGAATATAGAAAAATTAAATTTGATAGTTCCACAAATTATTGAAAGATGTGGAAAAGATGTATCAATATCCACGCATTCAATGCAGCTTGCATCGTTAAAGTGGGAGGATGTTGTAAAAAAAGATTCATATTTTAAAGATGTAGTAGTAGTAAATTCTGTAGATGAATTTATTGATTTGATAAATAAAGATAGAGTATTGCTTGGTATTGATGTTGCAAAATATGTGATTTGTAAGGTAAAATGTACGCATCTTAAATTAGAAAAATTAGTATACTTTTGTTTTGCAGAATATTTAGCTGAATACAACAAGGAATTATATATTGATGAAATATATGCGTATAAATATGGTCCAGTTACAAAAAGTGTGTATGATAGATATAAAAGTCATGGATATAATATAATTGAAAAAGAAGATGAAATAATAAAATCGGTTAATCAAAATGAATTACCATCTAGAAGTAGATTATTATTTGCAAAAGATGGAATTGAAAAGGTAAATTGTATAGATAAGACATTAAAAAAATATGGAAATTTTACAGCAAGTAAATTGGTAGAATTAACACATAATAAGTCAACACCATGGGATGTTTCTGGTAGAGGTGAAATTGCTAATAAAGTTATAACAAGAGATGTTATATTAAAGTATCATTGTAATGAGATAAAATAAAGTTATGGGGAGATAAATTTGAAAATTGAACTTAAAAAATTATCTACTTATCGGGAAAAAATAATATAATATATACAGGATATAAAGGATAATGAAAATAGTTTTAGTAATCATGTGTATAAAATGAAATACAAAAAATATTTAAAGGTTAGAAAATAAAACAATTATTCATTTGGTAAAAATTTACCAGATGGTTGGATACCATATACAAGATATTTTCTATATGTTAGATGAAAAAACATTTGGAATAGGTAGGATTAGATAATCTTCAAGTGAATATTTAGAAAATGTAATTGTTTCAGGGAATTTAGGATATGGTATTTCTAGTAAATATAAAAAAAGAGTTTATGGAGATATTTTGTTTGGAGAGTTATTAAAAATATGTAAAACAATGGGATATGATGAAATTTAAAGAAGAAAAGTCCATTTAACTATTCCAATTAAATAGTATATAATAATAAAGGCTGTATAAATATTATATTTACACAACCTTTTATCTTTATATACTTTATCTTCTATTCTTTCTTGTTTTCCATTACTTTTTTGTATCTTTTAAGTTCCTTTTCTAGTCCATTAATATTAGCTTTTAAATCACATATATCATTGATAATTAAATTTGCATAATAATGATGAAATTGTTCTTTTTTATTATCTGGTATTGGAAATTGAATATAGCTAATTTCTTCTAATTGTAAAGTTAAATCTTTCATTTGTTTAATTTTTTCTTCACATTCTTCAATTGTTGTAAATTTAAAATCCATAATGTAACCTCCTAAAAAATATTTTTTGAGTAACAATAAACTTTAGAGATTATACATTAATTTTAGTTGAAAGTCAAGATATGAAAAAAAAAAAGAAAAAAACTGTAATTTTTATAATTAAATTGACATAAGTAAAATTTGTGATATAATATTGGGAAATAAAATGTTACCAGTTAATTAATATTAAGGAGGAGATATATGAAGAATAAGAATATTTTAAAAACTTTTAAATTGATGTTATGGTATTTCATTGATTTATAATACATTAGAATTTAAAGTTATAGCAATACAAAAAATCCTAAGATATTGTTTGATATTAAGTGTGAACAAAAAATTAAGTGATATACTATTATAATTTTCATAGGAAGTTTTATTGTATTTTATGGGGAATTATTTTTTTGTGCAGGATAACAATTAGAAAAATTAGAGAAAGAGGGAAAGAGCGATGAAAAAAATTTTACAAACTAAAAGAAGGTTTCTTATATTTATTTTATTACAAATAATTGTAATAATCACTCTTATAGTACTTATTTCGCATATAGATATAATTCCAGCGACAGAGAATGATTATGATATGTTAATGGATCAGGCAATAGATATATCAAAAAATCCAAAATTGTTATTTGAGCTTAACAGTAATGCAAAGTTTGAAGATAATATATTTTATGTGGCATTAGAAAACGACGAGTGTGCTATAATATTTGGATATGATGAAGATTTTAGGATTATATCATGTGTAAAAAAAGATAAAGCTATACCTAGTTCATTATTCATTGATTTGAGTTTTATTTTTTATTTATATATTACAATAATTATTTTTATTGTAATTGAAGAAGTTAAAAAATTTAAATAATAAATACTATAAAAATTTTAAGAAAAGATTGTCAAGAAAAATTCTTGGCAGTCTTTGTCTGTTTAATTGTAAAAATCACATATACTTAATCGGTACTAATATTTGATGTAAAGTTTACATAGTTATGAAAGTATGCTTAATATTTAATTATAAATTACTCTAAAAAAATTAATATTGGTTCAAAAATACCATGATTTTTTATATGCAATTTTGAAAAAAAGCTTTCATATTTTAATATGATATGATATAATCACGATAGGTGATTTTATGAATAAAAAATATAAAATATTAACTGATATCAATCCTAACATATTTAGGGGATATGATATTCGTGGAATTTATGGAGAGGATTTAAACCAAGATGTAGCCTATACAATAGGTTTAGCATTTGGATCATATATTATGGATAAGGGTTACTACAAATGTGTAGTTGGTCACGATAACAGAGATTCATCAGTTCCTTTATCACAAGCGTTATTAGATGGAATATGTGAATCAGGCGTAGAAGTAGGATTTCTAGGATTAGTTACAACTCCAATGTATTACTATGCACAACTATTTTTTAATGATGGAAAAAATATAATGCCTGGAATTATGATTACAGCAAGTCATAATCCTAAAGAATATAACGGATTTAAAATGGCATTTGATGATTTTGGTAATGCTTGTGGACAGATGATACAAGATTTTAGAGAATATACTAATAAACATGCAGCTGATTTGTTAAAATATTATGAAAAAGTTGAAAAAGGTGAGATAGAAGATGCACCACTAAAGGGAAGTATTCAAAATGTTGATATAAAACAAGAGTATTTAAACCTTATAAAAAAATCAATAAAGCTTGGGGATAGAAAAATAAAAGCAGTAATTGATGCTGGAAATGGTACTGCATCTATAATAATAAAAGATGTATTTGATATGATGGGCATAGAATACATTCCAATATTTTGTGATTCTGATCCAGCATTTCCAAACCATCACCCGGATCCTAGTGTTGAAGAAAATAATGAAGCTTTGAAAAAAGCAGTAATTGAAAATAGAGCAGATCTTGGAATTGGAATAGATGGTGATGCAGACAGAGTTGGCATAATAGATGAAAAGGGAAACATGATATATATTGACTTTTATGCAATTATTATATGGCGTGATATAATGAGTAAAGTTGAAAATAAAAATGCCTTATTTGATGTAAAATGTTCTAAATCTTTAAAAGATGAAATAATAAAGCTTGGCGGAATACCAGTATGTTATAGAACAGGTAATTCATACATGAAGGCTAAAATGAGGGAAGGAAACTTTGCTTTTGGAAGTGAACTGTCAGGACATGTATTTTTTAGGGATAAATGGCCAAACATTGATGATGGAATATATGCAGGCTTAAGACTTATTGAAATACTTTCAAATACAGATAAAAATTTAAGTGAATTATTAGATGGAATAAATCATTATTATTCAACACCTGAAATAAAAATTGCAACACCAGATGATGTAAAATTTAAAGTAATAGACAAAGTAAAAGAGTATTGTAAGCAAAAAGGCTATAATGTAAACGATATAGATGGAGTTAGAGCAGAATTTGAAAATGGTTGGGCACTTGTTAGAGCTTCTAATACAGGACCTAATATTACAGCAAGATTTGAGGGAGTTACAAAAGAGGATATGACAAAAATACAAGAAGAATTTATGAATTTATTGAAGTAGTATATTTATATAAAAATTACATATTCAGGAGGATATTATGAAAAAAATATTATTGATTGGTCAAGATGGAATGCTTGGTGGAGAGTTATGTGAAAGGCTTAAGAAAAATGCAGATTATGAAGTGTATGAAACTACAATTCAAACACTTGATATTTGTAACAAAGATGCTGTAATGAATAAAGTCCAAGAAGTTAAACCATACTTTGTTATAAACTGTGCAGCATATACAAATGTTGATGGTTGTGAAACAAATTTTGAACTTGCAAATAAGGTAAATGGTATTGCAGTTGGAAATATTGCTGAGGCAACTAAAGCTGTTGATGCAATATTAATACATATAAGCACAGATTATGTATTTGATGGAAAATTAGAGTTAGACAAAGAGTATACAGAAGATATGCAAGTAGGACCTGTTAGTGCATATGGAAAAACTAAACTTTTAGGTGAACAAAATGCTGCTAAGGCAGAGAAATATTATATTTTAAGAACTGCATGGTTATATGGATTGGGTGGAAAAAACTTTGTTAAGACAATGTTAAAATTGTCAGAAACAAATAGTGAAATCTCTGTTGTGTGTGATCAACATGGAAGTCCTACATCTACAACGTCACTTTGTGAAATTTTAGA
Organism: uncultured Clostridium sp.; assembly: GCA_948470565.1. Classification (GTDB taxonomy): domain Bacteria; phylum Bacillota; class Clostridia; order TANB77; family CAG-465; genus CAG-465. The sequence continues at coordinate 28,286 of CAOKPF010000014.1, read as the reverse complement.
ACAAATATTAATAAAAGAGCCAGAGTATGGGATATACCATTCTACAAATGAAGGTTTTACTGTATGGAGTGATTTTGCAAAAAAAATATTTGAGTTTGCAAATATTGATACAAAAGTTATACCTATAACTTCTACAAAATATAAAGAAATGTACCCAAATTCTAGTGATAGACCTGCTAATAGTAAGCTTCTTAAAAATAAATTACATAATGTAGGAATTTATCCAAAAACTTGGGAAGAGGCACTAAAAGATTATTTAAAGGAGGAACTAAAATGATGAAAGGTATTATACTTGCGGGAGGAAGTGGAACTAGACTTTATCCAATAACTCTTGCAATTTCAAAACAACTCTTACCTGTATATGATAAGCCTATGATATATTATCCATTATCTACACTTATGCAAGCAGGTATAAATGAAGTCCTTATAATATCAACTCCTGTACATATTGATGCTTTTAAAACATTACTTGGAGATGGAAGTCAACTTGGTATGAAACTTGAATATAAAATTCAGGAAAAGCCAGTAGGACTTGCTGATGCATTTATTCTTGGAAAAGAATTTATCGGAGATTCTCCTGTATCTTTAATACTTGGAGATAATATGATATATGGACCAGGACTTGAAGAAATGCTAAAATCTGCTAGTAAGTTAGAAAAGGGCGGTATAATTTTTGGTTATGAAGTATCAGATCCAACTTCATATGGAGTAGTTGAAATTGACAAAAATGGTAATGCTATTTCAATTGAAGAAAAACCTGAAAGACCAAAATCTAATCTTGCAGTGCCAGGCTTGTACTTTTACGATAATTCGGTTGTAGATATAGCAGCTAATATAAAGCCTAGTGCAAGAGGGGAACTTGAAATTACAGATGTAAATAAAGTATATATGGATAGAGGAAATTTAAAAGTATTAACTCTTGGTCGTGGATATGCTTGGTTTGATACAGGAACTGCTGATAGATTAAATGATGCAGCAGACTTTGTAAAAGCAATTGAATTAAGGCAAGGCATTCAAATAGCTTGTTTAGAAGAAATTGCATATAAAAATGGTTGGATAAGTAAAGAACAAACTTTAAAACTTTCTGACAATTTTGCAAAAACTGAATATGGAAAATATATAAAGAGAATGATTAATAGTGAAAATTAAATATTAGAAAGGTTGATAATAATGGACAAATTTAAAAGAATAGATACCTCTATTGATGGAGTATGTATAATAGAGCCAGCGGTGTTTGGTGATGATAGAGGATACTTTATGGAAACATATAGTGAAGCAGAGTTTGCAAAAATTGGTATTACAGATAAATTCGTACAAGATAATCAATCAAAATCTAAAAAAGGTGTGCTTAGAGGTTTGCATTTTCAAAAGACACATTCTCAGGGTAAACTTGTAAGAGTTATAAAAGGTGAAGTATTTGATGTCTGTGTAGATTTAAGACCTAGTAGTAAAACTTATGGTAAATGGGAAGGTGTAAAATTATCTGAGGAAAACAAAAAGATGTTTTTTGTACCAAAAGGATTTGCACATGGATTTTTAGTATTATCTGATGAGGCTGAGTTTACATATAAATGTACAGATTTTTATACTCCAAGTGATGAGGGTGGTCTAATGTGGAATGATCCAAAAGTTGGAATAAACTGGCCTATGGAAAATATTAAAGAAAGTGAGCTATTAACATCACCTAAGGATGCAAATTGGCCTACTATTGATAAACTAAAGCAAACTGATCTATTTAAAGATATGTGATATAAACATAAGAAAAGGAGGGAATTTTTATGAGTAATGAGGTTGAGTTGAAAGAAAAACTAGGTGGAAATGAGAAGATAACAGTAGAAGTTGAAATGAGTACTAGAGATAGACTATGTGCACTTCTAACATTAATTCTTAGCTGCTTAGCAATAGGTTTTACCGCAGTTATAACACTATATGTTGTGTTATGTAAGTAGTTTTTAAGGAGGAATTACATGAAGAATATTTTAGTAACAGGAGCAGCAGGTTTTATAGGTTCAAATTTTATAAATTATATGGTAAAAACTTATGGAAATGAATATAAGTATATTGTTTATGATAAACTTACTTATGCTGCTAATATGGATAATTTGAAGGAATCAGATGGAAAATATATTTTTGAGAAAGGTGACATATGTGATCTTGAAAATAATATCAATGTGTTAAAAAAATATGATATAGATGCAGTTGTTCATTTTGCAGCAGAGTCACATGTTGATAATAGTATAAAGCGTCCGCTTACCTTTACTGAAAACAATGTTTTAGGTACTAACGCATTGATTGAAGCTTGTAGACAAGTTTGGGGTGAGGGAAGTGAAAACAGATTTGTTCATGTATCTACTGATGAAGTATATGGTACTTTAAAAGATGGAGATGAAATGTTTGTTGAAACATTACCTCTTGCTCCAAATAGTCCATATTCAGCTTCAAAGGCGGGGTCAGATTTAGTTGTTAGAGCATATGGTGAAACATTTAATATGAATGTTTGTATTACTAGATGTTCAAATAATTATGGACCAAATCAACATGAAGAAAAACTTATCCCACATATGATAAAAAAGGCAAAGGCAAACGAGAAACTACCTATATATGGTAATGGAAGTAATATTCGTGACTGGTTATATGTTGAAGATCATTGTATTGCTATTGATACAGTATTACATAAGGGTGTTAAAGGCGAAGTATACAATGTTGGTGGAAATAATGAAAAAACAAATCTTGAAATTGTAAAAACTATTTTAAAACAGTTAGGAAAATCAGAAGACTTAATTACATTTGTAGAAGATAGAAAAGGTCATGATTATAGATATGCTATTAATTCATCAAAAATAAAAAGAGAGCTTGGCTGGGAACCATCTGTAACTGTTGAAGAAGGCTTGAAAAGAACAATAGAATGGTATTCAAACAAAGAGTACTAAAATTTATAATGAAAAAAGATATTTGAAGAAAGCTCAAATATCTTTTTTGCAATTTAACTATAATTTTTCATAAATTCAGTTGTAAATATCATTATTTGATATTTCTATTTTTTTCTGTTATTAAAGTATTATTTAATACAAAAAGTCGCATACAATGGTATTGATTTTATCCCATTGTTAAAACCAAAATTCTTTGTAGATAGTCTAATAGAATATTTTGGATTGTATTTTTCATTAAAGACATTTAAACTTTTTGACTGTGTATTGTCACCTGCTTTTACTTCAACTGGTATAATCCCATCTTTATTGTATAATAAAAAGTCAATTTCAGCTTTATTTCCAGAATTCCAATAGTATAGTGAGATATTATTTGTTCTAAAGGCTTGAGCTACATAATTTTCTGTAATAGCACCTTTAAACAAAAAGTTTTTATTTAATAGAATTTCTGAAAATTCTATTTCTAACAAAGATGTTAATAAACCAATATCACTTAAATACAGCTTAAAATTATCCTCTTTAACATATGCTTTAAGTGGTGGCTCAACTTTATTAATATACTTACATTTATATACCATCTCACTAGCTTCTAACCAATCAATTGCACTTTCAAATCTTCTTTTATTAGCTCCTTTTTCAATATCTGAATATTTAAATTTTTTATTTTCCTTTGCAAGAACACTTGGAATAGTATTATATACCTTTTCTATTTTTACAGATTCATTATTATTAAGTGTATATTTATTCATATCTGCTAAATACGATAAAACTATATTTCTTAATATATTTTTATTCCATAATAATATATCTTCATTTACATTTTTATACTCTAAAATTGCAGCAGGCATACCGCCTATACATAGATATGTCCTATACATATCTATAAGTTTTTCATGTATGCTAATTTCCTCTAAATTATCATAACATCTTTTTATTTCATTTACCCACATTTCCTTATCAAGTGCAATTAAGAACTCTTCAAAATCCATAGGATACATAAACTCAATTTGTACTTTTCCTACTGGAAAAGATGATTTAAATCTGCTTATTTTTACCCCTAGTAAGCTTCCTGCACAAATAATTTTGTAGTTTAAATTACTTTCACAAAATGCCTTTAAGGAACTAATAGCTTTTTCCGATTCTTGAATTTCATCAATAAAAACTATTGTTTTTTCAGGAATAATTTTCTTATTTAATTCTAGCTCTAGTTTTCTTACCTTAGTTTCAAAATCTATATTTTCTTCAAATATATTAACAATACTTTGTTTTTCCATTAAATTTATATATATATAATCTTCAAATTCATTTTTGCAAAACTCATCTATTATATATGTTTTACCTATTTGTCTTGCTCCAACAACCATTAATGGAGTATTTATATTTTTATTTTTCCATTCCATTAAGATATTATAAAATTTTCTTTTCATTTATATCACCTAAATATATTTTATAATTTTTATTTTTTAATGTCAATAGATTTTGCATTTTTTTCATACCACTTTTATATTAAAATTACATTTTTTTGATACGACTTTTTCATAATTTACATCTTTTTATCATACAACTACTTTTTACAAAATACAAAAAATAGGTATTTACAAAATTTGTGAAGTTTGATATAATGTAATAGCAAAAATCAAAAAAATGTGAATGCTTAAATTGCAATATTAAAAAATTGTAAAAAAATATCAGTATATGTAATTTTTATAAACTAATAATAATAATGAAAATTTATTAAATAAATGAAATTTTTGTTATTGGAAGAAATAATTTTAAGAATATATGAAAGTTACAAGGTAAACGGAGGAAAAAAATGAAAAAAATTTTAAATGCTTTAATAATTATACTATTTATGTCTATTATTTTTCCAGCAAAATTATTTGCATATGGTAGTGTTGATGTATCTGCTGAACAATTAAATATGTATGAAGGAGATACCAAAACGTTTACAATTGAAGCGGTAAATTCTGTTGGCAAGATTGATATAGAATCATCAGATCCATCTATTGTAACAGTTTCCGAAGATTCTTGTTGGTTAGATAATGATGTATTAACAGTTACAACTAATGGTGTAAAAAAGGGTAAAGCTAGTATCACTATTAGCTATACTGATGTAGCAAGTTATGATAAAGAGGAAATAAAGGGAAGTCATATAATTGATGTATCGGTTAATGAGAAAATTGAATATTTTGCTAAAAACAATTTGGAAATGCCAACTGATGCAAAAGATGTTATATCAAAATTTGATATTTCAGGGCAATATGTTTCAAATGATCAAAATTCAAGAATTGAGATATATATAGATGGAAAATACATACCTTATTCACAAGATACAATTGTTAAAAGCAAAAATGTAAATGATGATGGGACTATTACTGTAAGTTATGGAGTTGAAGTAAGTACATTAGAAAAGGGGAGGCATACAGTAGCAGTATGGATAATATCTTCTGAAAATAAATTGCTTGTTGCTGATACAAGAGATGTTAATGTCAAAGAATATGTAGCAAGAACCTATATTGATAATCCTAAACCAAATAGTACTCAAAACGTTCAAATGCAAATAGATGGCTGGGTATTAAGTGATGATGAAAATGCAAGAGTAGAAGTATATATAGATGGTAAATATATAGGGAAAAATGTAGAAAGAGTAGCAAGAGCAGGTCTAATAGAGTCAGTAACAGGATATGGAACAGCTGAGCAAAATCCAACACCTGAGTATATTGTAAATGTAGATTTAAGTGATTTAAAAGATGGAGAACATACAGTTTCAGTATGGATAGTTTCATCTGATAATAAATTACTTGCAACTGATACAAAGACTTTTAATTTAAAAAAATATGTAGCAAGAACCTATATAGATAATCCAAAACAAAATGCTAATTCTAAGGAACACTTTCAAATAGATGGCTGGGTATTAAGTAATGATAAAGATGCAAGAGTAGAAGTATATATAGATGGTAAATATATAGGTAAGAGTGTAGAAAGAACACCAAGAGCAGGTTTAATAGAGTCAGTAACAGGATATGGAACAGCCGAGCAAAATCCAACTCCAAAATACATTGTAGATGTAAATATTCCGGGAAATGGTAAGCATACTATATCAGTTTGGATTGTATCGTCAAATAATGAGCTTTTAGCAAGTGATACAAGAACTGTAAATGTAGAAGGGTATGTTGCAAGAACCTATATTGATAACCCTAAACCTAATAGTACTCAAAGATTAAATATGCAAATAGATGGTTGGATGTTAAGTGATGATAAAAATGCAAGAGTAGAAGTATATGTAGATGGTAAATATATAGGTAAGAGTGTAGAAAGAAAACCAAGGGCTGGTTTAATAGAGTCAGTAACTGGATATGGAACAGCTGAGCAAAATCCTAATCCACAATTTGTAACAAATGTAGATTTAAGTGGTTTAAGAGATGGAGAACATACAGTTTCAGTATGGATCGTATCATCTAATAATAAACTGCTTGCAACTGATACAAAAACTTTTAATTTACAAAAATACGTAGCAAGAACTTATATTGATAATCCTAAAGTTAACAGGACTGTAAAAACAAGTATGCAAATAGATGGTTGGGTGTTAAGTGATGATAAAGATGCAAGAGTAGAAGTATATATAGATGGTAAATATATAGGAAAAAGTGTAGAAAGAACACCAAGAGCAGGTTTAATAGAGTCAGTAACAGGATATGGAACAGCTGAGCAAAACCCTAATCCACAATTTATAACAAATGTAGATTTAAGTAATCTAAGAGATGGTGAACATACAGTTGCAGTTTGGATAATTTCTTCTGCCAATGAATTGCTTGCAGTTGATACAAGAAAAATTAATTTACATAAATATGATGGAACTATACATATTGAAAAACCAATTGATAATAACCTAGCTAAAAATCAAATTACATTAGTTGGTTGGGAAATGTCTGAAACTCCCGATACTAGCATAATTACATATATGGATGATTCAAGAGTAGGTAATACTATAAATAGAATTAAAAGACAAGATGTTATAAATGCAATACCTGGATATGGTGGAATAGGCACTAATCCAACTCCTGGATTTTCAGGTGTGGTAGATGTTAAGTATGTATCAGAAGGTATGCATGTTTTAAAAGTGCAAGTTATTTCTTCTCTTGGAGATGTAATTTCAGAGAAAAAAATCTTAATTAATGTTTATAAAGATAGATATTGGGGAATAGATGTATCAAGCTATCAACAAAATATAAATTGGAATGATGTAAAAGATGCAGGTGTTGAATTTGCTATAATAAGATGTGGATATAGAGGTTATGGTACTGGTAAAATAGTTGAGGATACATATTATAGAAAAAATATCACTAAAGTAAATGAGCTTGGAATTCCTTGTGGTGTATATTTCTTTTCGCAAGCTATTAATGTAGATGAAGCGGTTGAAGAGGCAAATTGGGTTTTAAATCAGGTTAGAGGATATACAGTACAATATCCAATAATAATAGATACTGAATATGTACATGATCTTGAAACTCCTCCTAGAGCTAATAGTTTATCTACAATTGATAGAACTAGAGTTTGCGTAGCTTTTTGTGATACTATAAGAAATGCAGGATATACACCAATGATATATGCAAGTAAGAATTGGTATATAAATAATTTAGATATGTCATATTTAAACACATATGATATATGGTTAGCACATTATACAGAAAAGACTGATTATAAAGGTAAATATAATATGTGGCAATATACATCTACTGGTAAGGTAAATGGTATAACTGGTAATGTAGATATGAATTATTTGTATAAAAGTTATAAATAAAAAGAATATAACTTGGAAAAAATACATAAATAAAAATCATTAAAACTAATAAAATGTTGAATTTGTAAATGCAAGTTCAACATTTTTAGTTTATAAAAAATAGTATGATAAGTTTATAACTAATTTAAAATTTCTTTAGAAGTTCCTTGGAAGATTTACTTAAAATATTGACAATTAACACGTAAAATAATATAATATATATAGAAAAAAAGGAGAAAAAATGTCTGTAAACATGGCTGATTATATGAGAGTAAGACGTGAAGATAAAAAAATTAGTGTTTTATTGGATAATGAATTTTTTAAAAAGCTAGAAAATATATAATTAAGAAAGGTATATCTAAAAAGTAATGGTTATAAAATAAATGAAGAATTAAATGAAAAATGTTAAATATATGGAGGTATTAAAAATGAGTGATAAACAAAATGTAATTGATATATATAATATTATGTGTGTATTAAATAAAGATGAAATTAGTACTATTAAAGAGTTAGCAGAAAAATTAATTGATATAAAATTATTATTATTAGCTCCTGATGTTATACTTGAAAATATGGATATAACAGAAAAATTAATGTTATTAGACGAACTCTCTTTAACTGATGAAGAAAGAAAAAAGGAAAAAGAGGAGGCAATTCCTTTTGAACAGATACTAAAAGAAAAGGGGATTTCAATAGATGAATTACAGAATTAATATAAAAAAGAAAGCACAAAAATTTATTGATAAACAAAATGAAAAGCAACAAAAGAGAATATATAAGGCTATATATAAACTTCCATATATTGGTGATATAAAGAAAATGCGAGATAGAGAAAATACTTATCGTTTGCGTGTGGGGGAATATCGTATTATATTTGAATGGATAGATAATGAAATAATAATAAATGTAACAGACGCAAATAATAGAGGAGATATATATAAGAATTATTAGTATAGGGGGGTTAGTATAACCTCTTTTTTTACACTTTATTAAATTATTTCCTATAATAATTACATCATTGTTAAACAAATTTGATTGCTTCATTAGTATGGCAAATGTTTATATAAAAAGTAAAAAAATAAGAAATTATTGTCAAATGCAGATTGAATAGCAAATAATTAGATAAAATAAAAGTAGTTTATATTTTAATTTTAATATAAATTACTTGTTACCATTCACGGGGATAAAATTATATTTTTTATGTCATTAATACTTTTGCACTGCCTTAATTTAAGTAATAATTTTATTAAAAATATATAATAAAAATTAATACTAAAATTTACTTTTATGATTAAAATACTATAAAATTAATGTTATTTTGTAAAAATCTTTTTTTTACAAGATAAGATATTTGCTGATATAACAGTGTTTCATTTACCTTACTATACCCGTGAATGGTAACAATTACTTTTTTATTATTTTCTAAATTTTGTTAAAAAATTATATGTAGTATTGAAATATTAATAGTATGATGATATAATAATGACTGATAAATGAGGAGGAAATATGGATTTTATAAAGTCTTTAATAAACAATAAAAGATTAGTATATCAATTAGGAAAAAATGATTTTAAAAATAGATTTGCAGGAACTAGTTTGGGTGCTATTTGGGGATTTGTATCACCGTTTGTATTTATGCTTACATATGTTATAGTATTTCAGTTTATTTTAAAAGCTGGAAGTGCAGGAGATTATCCATTTATCGTTTGGTATTTACCAGGTATGGCTATGTGGATGAGCATAAATGATAGTATAATAAATGGAAGTTCATCAATTAGAAATTACAGTTATTTGGTAAAAAAAGTGGTGTTCCCCGTTGATATAATACCTGTAATTTCATTTACCTCATCTAGTATAATATCTTTATTTTTAATAATTATAGCAGTAGTAGTATGTGCAATATTTGGATATTTTCTTAATATATTAAAATTTATATATATTATATTTGCAGCATTTTGTTTAATAATTTCAATTATTAGATTTACATCGGCTTTATCTGCATTAGTTCCAGATTTTGTGCAATTACTTAATGTATTAATGCAATTATTGTTCTGGCTTACTCCTGTTATGTGGAATATATCAATGCTTGATAGTTATCCAATAATTGCTAAAGTTGTAAAATGTATGCCATTTACATATTTGGTTACAGGTTTTAGAGAAGTATTTTTGGATGAAAAAATTATTACAAGTGGTCATGGAATTTATACATTAGTTTTTTGGATAATTACAGCAGTTATATATATATGGGGAAATTCCGTATTTAAAAAGAGTAAAAAAGACTTTGCAGATGTTTTATAGGTGATATTATGGAAAAAATTGATGTCTTGCTTGCAACATATAATGGTGAAAAATATATAGCTAAACAATTAGAGAGTATATTAAATCAAACATATAAAAATATAAGGGTAATAATATCAGATGATTGTTCAACAGATAATACTTTAAAATTATTAAAGGAATATGAGACTAAAGATAGTAGAATAATAGTATATGAGCAGAGTAGTAATCTAGGATATGTTAAAAATTTTGAATTTTTACTAGAGAAGGTAGAGGCAAATTATTATATGTTATCAGATCAGGACGATGTGTGGCTTGAAGATAAAATTCAAAAATCATATGATAAGCTAATAAATGATAATGTAGATTTAGTTTTTGGTGATTTAAAAATTGTAGATGAAAACTTAAATGTTATAAATGACTCTATGTTTAAATTTTTAAAAATCGATAAAAGACTTAAAAAATATAACGATTATAGATTGCTATATATGGATAATTGTGTGACAGGTTGTACAATAATATCAAAAAGCTCTTTTCTTAGTATTATTTTACCACTTCCAAAAACAACTAAGTATTTAATACATGATTATTGGATTGCACTTGTAGTTATGTTAAATGGTAAAGTATCTTATATGGAAGAAAAATATATATTGTATAGACAGCATGGTAATAATCAGGTAGGTACAGATAAGGTATCAACTAAGTTTAAAAAGTTTGATATGGTAAGAGAATTATTTGTTAATGTAAAGAAGGAAAGATTTCAGGCCTTTTGTGAAAATGAAAAAGTTTTTCCAGATGAGTTAAAAAATCTTAACAAAAAGGCATTGGAATATTATCGATATATAGAAAATATAAAATGGATAAGTTTAAAAAAAATTAATATATTTCATAAATTATATAAATATCAAGATATAAAATTATATATTTTAAATTTTGTTATATTACATATTCCAATACTTGCAAGAGGATTATTTAATATTAGATATATTTTCTTAAAACTTATAGGTAAAAGGTAAGGGGGAAAAGATGAGCGATAACGTTATAGAAATATCAAGTATAGTAAAAGAGTATAAAATGTTTGCTAGAAAAAAGGATAGATTGATGGAAACAATGTTTCCTTTTATTCAAAAACATGGAACTTTTAGGGCGATAGATAATTTAAGTTTAGAGGTTAAAAAAGGTGAAGTATTAGGAATACTTGGAAAAAATGGTGCAGGTAAGTCAACATTATTAAAAATGATAACAGGTGTTGTAATTCCAACAAGTGGTACTATTAAGGTAAATGGAAAAATAAGCTCATTATTAGAACTTGGAACAGCTTTTAATATGGAACTTACAGGAATAGAAAATATATATCAGCATGGTCAAGTTATGGGACTTACAAATGAACAAATTGATGCAAAGCGTGATGAAATAATAGAGTTTGCAGATATTGGAGATCATATATATCAGCCAGTAAAAACTTATTCTTCTGGTATGTTTGCAAGACTTGCGTTTGCTTGTGCTATAAATGTAGATCCAGATGTTTTAATTGTTGATGAGGTACTATCGGTTGGAGATATGTCTTTTCAATTAAAATGTTTTAAGAAATTTGAACAATTTAAAAATAGTGGAAAAACAATACTATTTGTAACTCATGGAATAGGAGATGTACTTAGAAACTGTACTAGAACTGTAATTATTGATGCAGGTAAAAAGATATTTGATGGTGGTGTAAAAGAAGGAGTAGAAAAGTATAAAAAAATAATTGTAGGTCTTGGAAATGATGAAAAAAGTGTAGATGAAAAAATTGATATAGAAAAATCAAATATTGAAACTGAAAAATTAGCTAATACAGATGAGATTAAGACTGAAAATGACAAGAATAAAAGTGAAAAGAAAACTAAAAAAGGTAAAAAATCAGAAAAGAATACATGGAAAGAGAATTTTACACAAAATGAAAATCTAGTGGAATATGGTAATAAAAAGGCTGAAGTAATTGATTATGGTATTTTTGATGTTGATGGGAAATATTTGCAAACTATTGAAAATGATAAGGAAGTTGTCTTAAAGTCAAAAATAAAATTTAATGAAGATGTAAGTGACCCTATATTTACTATGACAGTTAAAGATTTTAAAGGTTTAGAGATGTGTGGAACAAATACTGTTATAGAAAAACAAATTACAGGAAAAGTAAAAAAAGGTGAGATTAGAATATGTGAATTTAAACAAATAATACCACTTGCACCTAGTAAATATACACTCTCATTTAGTTGTACAAAATATAATGAAAAGGGAGAATTAGAAGTATTAAATAGAAAATATGATGCATTATTGGTTGAAATAATATCAACTAAAGAATGTGTTGGACTAATAAAAATTGACTCAGATATAGTAATAAAAAAGGTGGAGGAATAGTATGATAATAGATTATTCTAACTATAATGGTGATGTATGGTATGATGACACATTAACAAGACAACAAGAAGCTGAAATAATTAAGTATATGAATGAATTTTCTAGTAGTGATTATGATAAAATTTTAAATAATGACTTTAATACACATATAGTTAGTAATCTATCAAAAAATACTAGAAATATAATAAAATGGTATGAATTTTCAAATAATTGTAGAGTATTAGAAATTGGAGCAAAATTTGGTAATATAACAGAGGAGTTATGTAGTAAGGGGTGCAGTGTTACATCAGTAGAATTATCTAAAAGTAGAGTTGAAGCAATTGAAAAAAGGCTAAATAAATATGATAAATTAAAAGTTATATGTTCTACATTAAATGTAGATATTCAAGAAAAATTTGACTATGTAATTTTAAATGATGTATTCTACTATGCAGATAAACTTATAAAAGCAGATAATAATATTGATGCAGTAGAAAAATTATTACAATTTTCAAAAGAACACTTAAATTTAAATGGAAAATTAATTATAATTACAGATAATAAATTTGGTGCAAAATTTATTATTGGAGATGATAAATTTAAAAGTAATAAAAATTTTGATACTTCTATCGAAAATAATATTTTTGGAAAAAAAGAGATAGTAGAATTTTTAGAGAGAATAAACTCTAAAAATATAAAATTTTATTATCCATTACCAGATTATAAGCTAACTAGAGTAATTTATTCTGATGAGTATATACCACATATAAATGACTCAAAGTTTATATATTCAAGATATTATAATGAAGATACAAGGTTTTATTACAATGAACTAGAGTTTATAAAAGGTGCTACTAAAAGTAAGTATTTTGATATATTTGCAAATTCATATTTTATAGAAGTAAGTTTTGATGATAAAATTTATGAAAAATCAAAAGAAGTTAGAGAACCAAAATTTATAAACTATAATATTTCTAGGAAAGATGAATATAAGCTAATAACTAAAATATATAATGATGTAGTTGAAAAATTACCAGAGTTTGAATGTAGTAAAAAACATATAAATGAAATGAAAAGTATAATAGATAAATTAAAGGCTGATAAAATTAATATATTAGACTGTTTTGATAATGGTAAAATTGTAAGCAAATTTATTGATAGTATAACATTAGACAAACACTTAATTAATATATACAAAAATTATGGAAAAGAAAGATTTTATTTGGAGATATTAAATGTATTTGAATTCTTTAAAAATAAGATATATAACCAAAAGTTAGATATTAAATTTGAAGATAGTATTTTTAAAAAATTTGATGTTATAATAGATAAAGAACTATATCAAAATTTAAGTATGGTAAAGAATGGATACATAGACTTGGTATTTGAAAATATGTTTTTACTTGATAATGAGTATATAGTTTTTGACCAAGAATGGTATTTTGAAAATGTACCGTTTGAGTATATAATGTATAGAGCATTATACAATATGTATATATATAATAAATCAATTTTAGAGGATATAACGTTTGACGAAATATTAGAACAATTTAAGTTATTAGAGTATAAAGAGGTATTTTTTAATCTTGAACAAAATTTTCAAAATTTTGTACTTAATAATGATACATTAAAATATTTTGCAAAAGCAGATAGTAATACATTTAATAAAGAATATACTTTAGAGTTAGAACAAAATGTTAGAGAGTTAAATAAATACTGCGAAAATTATAGAGCTGATATTAATAATTTGAAAGTAGAAAAAAATGAAATTGAGGATAAAGTTGTAAATTTGGAAAAAAAATGTCAGGAACTCTCAGAAAAAATTGATAACTTAAATAATAGTAACAATTCATTAAATAATGAATTAAATTATTTTAAGAATAAAAAAATAATAATTAATTTATTTAAAAAACACTAATGGAGGAAAAATGGGAATAATAAATAGAGGTTTTAATTATTTAAAAACACATGGATTAAAAAAGGCAATACATAGATTTTTTGAAAAAGTATATTTTAAGCTTTTTAGGCGAGTAGATACTTCTTTTGAAAGGGAGGAGCAGGAAAATTACTTAAAATGGATTGAGCAAAATGAACCAAATGAGGTAGAACTAGAAGCTCAAAGAAGGCATAAATTTACATATAGTCCTAAAATTAGTATAATAGTTCCATTATTTAATACACCAGAAATTTATTTTAGAGAATTAGCAGAATCAGTATTAAATCAAACATATTCAAATATTGAATTATGTTTAGCCGATGGGAGTACAGAGGAACTAACATATATTAATGATATAGTAAAAAGTGATAGTAGAATAATTTATAAAAAGCTAGAAAAAAATTTAGGTATAGCTGGAAATTCTAATGAAGCCTTAAAGCTTGCAACAGGAGATTATATTGCACTTCTTGATCATGATGATATTATTCCATTATTTTCAATATATGAAATTGTAAAATGTATTAATGAGAATATGGACGCAGATTTTATCTTTACTGATGAGGATAAAATAATGGAAAGCAAAGATAAAAGAATGGGACCACATTTTAAATCTGATTATGCGCCTGATACATTTAGAAGTTATAACTATATATGTCATTTTAGTGTGTTTAGAAAAGATTTAATGGATAAAATTAAGGGATTTAAGAGTGACTATGATGGAAGTCAAGATTATGACATAATTTTAAGAGCTATTGAAAATGCAAACAGGATTGTACATATTCCAAAAATATTATACCACTGGCGTATAAATGAAAACTCAGTAGCATCAAGTGCAGCTGCAAAACCTTATGCTTATGTAGCTGCAAAAAAAGCTATAAAGGATAGTTTAACTAGACAAAATATCGATGCAGATATAATTGATTCTAGTATATTGGGGCTATATAGAGTAATATACAAAGTTAAAGGACAACCACTAGTTTCAATAATTATTCCAAATAAAGATCAAAAAAAAGATTTAGAAAGATGTATAAATTCAATTGAAAAGTCTACGTATAAAAATTATGAAATTATAATAGTAGAGAATAATAGTGTTACAGAAGAAATCTTTAAGTATTATGAAAAGCTAAAGATGAAAGAAAATGTAAAAGTTGTAGAATGCAATTTAGACAGTTTTAACTATTCAAAATTAAACAACTTTGGAATAAATAACTCTAATGGTAAGTTTATATTACTACTTAATAATGATATAGAAATAATATCACAGGATTTTTTGCAAACTCTTATAGGGGATGCACAAAGAGAAGATATTGGAGCAGTTGGCGCAAAACTTTTATATAAGAATAATACTATACAACATGCAGGAGTTGTATTAAATCATACAGGTGTTGCAGGTCATGTTAATCTTAATGTAATAAAATATGAAGCAGGATATATGGGAAGAACAATGATACAGCAAAATTTTAGTGCTGTAACAGGTGCAATGATGATGTTTAAAAGGAGTGAATATGATAAAGTTGGTGGACTAGATGAAGCGTTTCCAGTAGCATATAATGACATAGATTTATGTTTAAAGTTTAGAGATATTGGAAAATATAATATGTATGAACCTTATGTAGAAGCTTATCATTATGAATCACAATCTAGAGGATATGAAGATACTAAAGAGAAAAAAGAAAGATTAGATAATGATGGAAAAAGACTAATAGAAAAATGGAAGAAATATTTTGATATGCCAGATCCTTTCTTTAATGTTAATTTTAGAAATGATGTATCAAGAATTAGAGTAAGAACAGATAAGGTATCAGATTAGGAGTTGTTTATGAAAATATTAACAAATAACATAGTTAATGTTATTAAAAAGTATAAAATGTTAGTTATATATTTTGTATTTGCTATTACTATGGGACTAATGTATTTTTATGATTTTAAAGAAAAGAATTTAGAATTTTTAAACACTAATGTTAATACTGCAAGAAAAATATATATTATGTATCTATTATTTTTTGTTGTATTTAGTGTATTACTATATGTATTACTTATAATTTGTAAAAAAATCTCAAAAGTACATATTAGATTTTTAATTTTGGACTTATTTATTGGTACTATATGTTTATTTGCAGTACCTATATTATCAGGTTCAGATGAATTAGCACATTTTTGCAGAATATATGAAATATCACTTGGAAATTTTGCAACACCTGTATATGAAGAAATTGGAACATATGGAACTGATATGCCAGTTTCCTTGCAAAATTTTCATGATGAATGGAAAGGTTCTATAAAGTATATTAATTTAAAAGATGCAATTAATTTTAAATTAAATGCAGATGAAACTAAATTTTATGGTGCATACTATTCTTCAGCAGTAGTTTATTCTCCAATACAATATTTACCACAAATCATTGGAGTATTTATTGGTAGGATACTAAATTTAAGTGTGTATTGGGTTGCAATTTTAGGCAGAATAACTGGTTTTGCATTTTGGTTATTTGTAGTTACATATGCAATAAAAAGATTACCTGTAAAAAAAGAAATAATATCACTTTTGTTACTTACGCCAGTTGCAGTTAGCTCAACAATAGTTTTAACAGGGGATTTAATGATAAATGCTTTTGTATTATTATTTGTTAGTATAATATTTGACATATGTTATAATAAATTAAAGGTTAGTAGAAAAGATTGGACTATACTAGTAATATCATCAATTATAATAGCACTTAGTAAAATTGTGTATGTTCCACTTTTATTATTGTTATTTTTGATACCAAAAGCCTCATTTGAAAATACGAAAAAAAGTATAATCCTTAGAATTTTAATTGTATTAGCCTCAGTGATATTGGCATTAGCTTGGTTAAAGATAGCTAATAGATGTTTTGAACTTTCTTATTCTGCTGGAAGTGAGCAAATAAAATTTATATTGAAAAATCCAATAAAATATGGAATTATATTTATTAGAAGTATATATGATGGATTTATACAGTATTTTATGTCATTTACAGGTTATGGAACTTATAACGGTCATGTAAGTATATATTCTTTTATATCATATATATTTACAACAGGTATAATAGTTGGACTTTTAAATAATAACGAGAAAATTACATTTAATATTAAGCAGAAAATAGGTGTAATATTTATATTACTTATGGTAATAGTTTTAATGTTTACAGCTTTATATGTTCAGTTTACAGCAGCTACAGTAAAAGTTGGAGCTAGTACTATAAATGGTGTACAGGGTAGGTATTTTATACCAATTGTTATGGCATTAGTTCTCATACTAGATAAAAAATTAATAAATATTGATACTAAATATATTGAGTATGCATTTATGTTATTACAAGTACCAATTATGCTTAATATAATAATTTCATTTATTGTATAGTAAAAATAGGGAAGGGGAGAATAAATTTGAACAGTAATAGAATGAAAATAGGTGTTATTAGTAGTATATTAGTCTTAATTACGATTATATTTTTTACATATAGTCCTATAATTACATTTGATTCATCACATTATTTATGGCTTACAAATATGCTTTCACCAAATGACACTTTTTGTAATTGGGATATAGCAAGGGGACTTACCTTTCCATTTTTCATATATGTTTTAAATGTATTTTTTGGAAATGGACCAAGTGCACTACTTATTGGAATGTATAGCTTTTATATAGTAATGCTTATTTTTACCGCATTTATATTTAATGATACTGTAAAAAAAGAGGATAAAAAATCTAAGATATTAATAGCAATAATATTTATGGCATTAGTGGCATTAAATCCAATAATATTTGGATATTATCATACATTGCTTACTGAATTTATGTCTATAACAATAGCTATATGTACATGTTATTTAGCTTGGAAATTTATTGATTTAGATATACTAACTGAAAGGAAAAAATATATTTTATTAACTGTATTTTTTGCTATTGTGTCACCAATTGTATGGCATTTAAAACAACCATACATTGGTACAGTTATATATCCACTTATAACTGCCCTTGTTATTTCAATAATAAAGTATAGAAATAAGAAGAATATACTGTATAAATGTTTGACAGTTTTTGTAAGTCTTGTTATGATTGCTATTAGTATTGTTGCATGGGACAAACTGTTAAAGTTAAAAAATGTAAAAGCAGATGAGGGGCGTTCATCATCTAGTTATTTAACTAAAATGCTTATAGAAGGAGTATCAAATTATAACAGAGAATTTCATGGTGATGCTTATACAAGAGAAAGTATAGAGGCAAATAATAGAATATCAATAGAAGATAAACAAAAAATTTATGATATATTGGATAAAAAATCAGAGTATAAGAATTTTATAATTTTAAGGGCAACTAATGATGTAGATGATTACAAAATTATTTATACAAAAGAAAATGATGTATCAACTGTTGAAGCTGCAAAATTTATACTTAGTACATTAGTACATAGACCATGGTTTTTACTAGAGGGATATATTTCAAGCTATCTTGCAACTATTGATATATTTCAAGTAGAATTTGAGTTTGATACAACAAAGATAATACTTATAAAGAAGTTTGATTTGTTGTATTCTACTGAAAATTCACCAATAGCATATAGAGTATATAATACTAATAGTTCAAATTTACTTGGAGTTATCGATTATTATATGCCTTATGCTGGAAGTTATGAAACTACGATAAAGCCAGTTAAACTAGTAAATTTTGTATTCCAGAAATTAGAGAATATTTCTACAATAATATTTAAATTTACATTACTATTATTACCATTTTTATTTGTAGAAGCTGTAATTTTACGTATAAAACTTAGAGGAAAATATAATGATAAATATATAAGGAGTTTTGAATTAGTAATTGTGCTATATTCGTTTAGCTTACTTCATGTACTATCTCATGCAATGCTTGGAGCAATATTAGATAGATATGCAGTAGCCTCTTATACCACAAATATTGTAGCAATGATACTTAATATCTATTTATTAGCTAATATAAAGGCAAATAGGGTAAATAAAACATTGAAAAAAGGAGAAAATTAAGATGAAAAAATGTGACATAATTATTCCAATATATAATTCACCAGAATGGGTTAATTTGTGTGTTTATGCACTGTTTCAAAATACTCCAGATGAATATATAAATAAAGTAATATTGATGAATGATAATTCCAGTAAATTCACACTTAATTGTTTAAAAAATATTGAGCAAAAGTATAAGGATAAAGTGATATTAAAAACAAATCAAAATAACTTAGGGTTTGTAAAAAATGTAAATGCAGGGTTAGAGTTATCAAATGCGGAAACTGTACTATTATTAAATTCTGATTGTCTACTTGCAAAGAATACTATTCCTAAGTTAATAGCTCATATTGAAAAGGATAGTAGTATTGGACTAATTTGTCCAGTTGCTAGCAATGCTGCAAATATTACTTTGGAAATGTTTGAAGGATATAATTATATGCAAATGGATGCTTTACTCGAGCAAAACTTTAGTGGAGAATGTTTTGATGCTTGTACTGTTGTTGGAAACTGTTTAATGATAACAAGGGAGTGCTTAGATAAAGTAGGAAAATTAGATGAAATATATGGTATGGGATATGGTGAAGAAACAGATTATCAGTTTAAGAGTGAGGAAAAAGGCTTTAGTGCTAAACTTGCAATAGATACCTATGTGTTTCATAAATCGGAAGCGTCGTTTGGAACTAGTGAAGAGAAACAAAAAAAGCTTGAGAAAAACAGGAAAATTTTCTTTGATAGATGGAGGGAACCATATGAGAAGAAAATGAAAGAGTATGTAAAAAATGATCCGATAGAATATATAAAAAATAAGTTAAAGAGTGTGCGCAACGAAATAGTAGAACCTGAAGTACTGTTTTTCTTGCCAGATATTCATCAAAGAGCTGGTGGAGTACATGTTGTAGTTGACTTAGTAAACTATATGTGTATAAATGGAGTAAACGCAAGTATTCTTACTGAAAGAATACATTCTTATGATGAAATAATGATATTTAATCCATGTTTTATGAAAAATATTGATAAAATAAAACCAAAGTGTATAGTTGGTACTATATATCCTACAATATTTTTTGTAAAAACTATTGCAGAAAAATATGATATACCATATGTTAATTTTATGCAAGGATATGAACCATGTTTTGATAATGGTGAAGTATATAGCTGGGCTGAACTTGCTTGTAAAAATAGCACTAATATACTTGCTATATCAGAGTTTTTAAAAAATAAATGTATTATGAATTTTGGGAAAGAGGCAACTGTTATTCCTAATAATATAAATTTAAGATTGCTATATAATAACAGTAGGGAAGACACAAGAAGTGAAGACAAAAAAGTTATAACATTAGTTTTTAGAGATAGTTATAATAAGGCTGATTTTATGCTTGCAGAAATTTTAAAGAATTTAACATTAAAAGAGCTCAATATTGAAATAAATGTAATATATACAAGGGAAATAATGTTCCCTATAAATAACAGTGATATTAAGGTAAATATGTATGAAGGACCACTTAGTAGAGAAAAAGTTAATCAAATAATGAACACTACTGATATATATATAGATACAGCCATAATAGAAGGTTTTGGACTTACTCCACTAGAGGCTATGGCATCAGGCGTAGTTCCAATTATGTCAAATTCTTTTGGTGTTAATGAATATGCAAAAGATGGTGAAAATTCTTTTGTAATAAAGGAAATAAATAATGTAGATAAATATATTGAAAAAGTAGAATATCTGTTAAACAATGTAGATGTATTAAATAAAATGAGGAAAAATGCTTTAGAAACTTCTAAAAATTTTGATATACAAGATAATATAGGTAGATATATTGACTATTTTAGAAATGCAAAAAAAGAAAAAGTAGAATTATCAGATATAGATTTAGAGAACTCTAAAAGATGGTATGTAAAAGATGAAATGATTTTTAAAGAGTTAAAGGAAAGTAATAAAAAAGTAGATAATAATAAAAGTGGTAATAAAGTTAGTTTTAAAAGAAAAGTATTTTTATTTTTCTTAAAGCTATTTCCAAAGAGTTTTAAGACTAAAGTAAAAAATAAGTTAAGACAGATAGTTAATGATTAGGAGGTAGGGTATGTGCGATGTAGATATTGTTATTCCAATATATAACGCTTATGATTTTGTAAAAAAATGTATAGAAACAGTTATTAATAATACTGATTTAAAACAACATAGATTAATACTTATAAACGATATGAGTACTGATACAAGAATAGAACCTATGTTAGAAGAATTTGTAAGTAAATATAGTGATTTAAATATTATATTAAAAAGTAATAAAGAAAATTTAGGATTTGTAAAAACTGTAAATGTTGGACTAAAATTATCAAATAATGATGTAATTTTGTTAAATAGTGATACAGAAGTAACTTTTAATTGGGTTGAAAAAATGCAAAATTGTGCGTATAGTCAAGAAATGGTATCTACTGTTACACCGCTTTCAAATAATGCAACACTTGCCTCAGTGCCTATACCTATGGTTGAAAATAGTATTCCAAGTGGATTTGAGTTACAAGAATACGCAGAGTTAGTGGAAAAAGTAAGTATGAATTTGTATCCACAAATTCCAACAGGTCATGGATTTTGTTTGTATATTACTAGAAAATCATTAAATGATGTTGGACTATTTGATGATATAACGTTTGAAAAAGGATATGGCGAAGAAAATGACTTTTGTTATAGAGCTTTAGAACTTGGATATAAACATTTATTATGTGACAATACATATATATACCATAAAGGTACGCAATCATTTTCAAAAGAAAAAGAGGAAATGATAGCATCACATCTTAAAATATTACAAGAAAAATATCCTGTAAATTATGAAAATACAAATAATTTTGTATTAAATTACCCCATATCATATATACAGAAAAATATTATGATATATACACAAATAAATAAAAAAAAGAATATATTATTTGTTATACATGATTTTAGAGAGTTGAGCGAAAAAAATTTAGGTGGTACAACTCTTCATATATATGATTTGATAAATGGACTTCGTAAGTATTTCAACTTTTTTATACTTTTTCCAGATAAGGATTTTAAAGATTGTTATTTTGTAAAGGCTTTTTTTGAAGACTACGAAGCAGAAATTGAAATGGATAAGATCCAATCATATACTAATTTTTATTTGTATAACACAGAGTATGGAAAAATGGTAGAAAATATAATAGATATGTTTAAAATAGATTTAATACATATACATCACTTTAAAGAACATTATATGGACTTAGTAGATATTGCAAAAAAAAGAAATATATATACAATGATTACATTACATGATTATTATACTATTTGCCCTACAATTCAGATGCTTAATGAAGATACTAAGTATTGTGCATTGCTAGAAGAGAAAAATTGTGAAAAGTGCTTAAAAAAGAAATTAAATTGTAATAGTAATATTATACCAATATGGCAAAATGAATGGAGAGAAAATTTAAAAAAATTTGACAAAATAATAGTTCCATCAAATACTGCTAAATTTGAGATTGAAAAAGTATATAGCGATTTAGAAATTGATGTAATTTATCATGGTTCTAAAAAATATGATATATTTGAAAATGATGCAAGAGAAAAAAATACTTTTAATATTGCATTTCTAGGTGGAATAAATGAGCATAAAGGCTTTAATGTGCTAAAATTTTTAGTAGATAATTTAAATGATGATACAATAAAAATACATCTGTTCGGTACAACTAGTGATAATAACTATAATGAAAGTAAAGGAAATTATACATATCATGGAATTTATGAAAGAGATAATTTAATAAATTTACTAAAAGAAAACTGTATTGATTTAGTATGTCTATTATCTATTTGGCCAGAAACATTTTCGTATACATTAACAGAAAGTATAATGGCTGAAATTCCTATAATTACATATAATATTGGTGCTATAAATGAGAGAATTTCAAATGAAGATGCAGGATATATAATTGATATAAATTCTACACCTGAAGATGTAATGAAAAAAATAGTGTATATAAAAAATAATAAAGATGAATTTTTAAAAAAGAAAGATAATGTAAAAAAATTAAAAGAAAAAGAAAAGACATTAAATGAAATGTGTAATGAGTATAAGAAAATATATGAAAATGTACCAAAAGAAAATATTATGTATAATGATATATCGGATATGATTAAATTGGAATATTTAAAAAATGATTATGTTAATGAGAAAAGAAAGTATATATACAAGCTTGTAGAGCAAAGAGGAGAACTTGATGAATATGATAAATGTTTGAAAATAGCAATAAATAATAATAAAAAATATGAAACAGAATTAAATGATTTTGCTAAGTCATTTAACGAATTAAAGGATTATAACAACAGAGTGGAAAAAGAGCATACACAGTTAGTAGATGAGTATAAAAATATTATTAATTCTAAAAGGTGGAAATTAATAAATAAAGTAATACCTAATTTTAACAAGGGGGCAAAGTAATTATGGAAGAATTTATAAAGAGTACTAAGAACTTTATTATTAATAATAGATGTGTAATAATTACAGTTATATTTTTTTGTATTCTTTCATATGGTTATACTATTACAAATTTCACTGTTGGAGTGGATTCGGAGTATGCAATAGTAGAGGGGGAAAGTAATAGTATAAATTGGATTTCACAAGGTAGATTTACAATAGGTGCATTAAAAGAATTACTTATGACTAATAATATAATACCATTTAAAAATACATTTCTTTGTGTAGTAGTAATGGCTATTACTTCAATTTATACTTGTAGTGTGTTAAGTAATATTATAGGTAAAAATAACACGATAGCAAATATAGTATTTTGTATAATTTTTTTAACATTGCCAATATCTGTTCATTATATATATTTTACTACATTTAATGTTGAGATCAGTATAGGTATGCTGTTTACAACCATTGTAGCTAAGCTCTCATATGATTATATAAATAATAAATTTAATGCTAAAAACAAGAATAGTGAGTATATATATTTGGGATTATGTGTATTTATTTTAGCATGTTGTATAGGTATATATCAGTCTTTTATTTCTTACTATATAACATTAATTTGTACATTTATGCTGTTAAAAATAATAAATGATGATAATATTAGAAATATTAAAGATATTGTTAGATTATGTAAGAATATTATATATTATATAATGATTATAATTATGTCAATTATTGCGTATTATATAATGAATAAAATCTTGTTAAAGTTATTTTCGATTAGCTCAGATTCATATATAGATGGTTTTATTGGTTGGACAAGAAGACCTTTAAAGGAAACAATAGTACTTATAAAAGACTTTATTATATCAATTTTTTTTAAAAATGCAGTATATGGTGCAAATATAATTATGCCTACTGTAATGCTAACTTTAATTTTAGGAATTTGGTATGTTTTTAAATGTAAAAAATATAGTAAATTTATTATACCAGTAATATTTATGGTTATATTGTTTTCACCATTTATTATATCAATTTTACTTGGTACAACAATGCCTTATAGAACTATGCAAACACTTACTATTATGATTTCTTGTATTTGGTATATTTTTGCAATTTCTATTAATAAGAAAAATTTTAGCTATGCATTAGTATTTGCTACTATTGTTATAGGAATTAGGCAATCTACATATATAATAAAGTTAAATTATAGTGATAATATTAGATATCAACAGGATTTAAATTTTTCAAATAAACTTGCAAATGATATATATGATATAGTAGATGGGAAGATAAATAACTATAAACTGTGTATTTATGGAAAAAAAGAAGCAGGTCAAGTAACTGCAATAATTAATCAAGAGTTAATAGGAAAGTCTATATATGAATGGGATAATGGTAATATGTTTAGAATGCGTTCATTTATAAATGTAGCAGGATATGATTTTAAATTAGCTACTACTGAGGATAAGGAAAAATATCAAGAAGTTGCAAAAGATTTATCTATTTATCCAAGTGAGGGAAGTATTCGTGTTTATGATGATATTGTGGTTGTAAAAATATCAGATTTTAGTATATAAGGGGGATATAATGAAAGTAGAATTTAATAAACTTGGAAATCAATTTTTTAAATATCAAGCTGAGTATGAAAAAAAGGCTTTAGATGTTTTAAGAAGTGGTTGGTATGTTCTTGGAAATGAAGTAAAATGTTTTGAAGAGGAATTTGCTAAATTTGTTGGTACTAAGTATTGTGTTGGAGTTGCTAGTGGACTTGATGCCTTAGAACTTGCCTTTGAAATACTTGGTGTTGGTAAAGGTGATGAGGTTTTAGTACAAGGAAATACGTATATTGCATCTGTTATGGGAATTAGTAAAAATGGTGCAACACCTGTATTTGTTGAACCAGATGAATATTATAACATAGATGTAAATAAGTTAGAAGAAAAAATTACATCTAAAACAAAAGCAATTCTTGTTGTACATTTTTATGGACAAGCGTCTAATATGGAACAGATATGTAAGATTGCAAAAAAACATAATCTATATGTAGTAGAAGACTGTGCACAAGCTCATGGGGCAACTTTTGATGGAAAACAAGTTGGTTCATTTGGGGATATAGGTTGTTTTAGTTTCTATCCAAGTAAAAATTTGGGAGCTTTTGGAGATGCTGGCGCAATTACATTAAATAATGAGGAGTATGTGAAAAAAGCAAAGGCACTAAGAAATTATGGGAGTTTGGTAAGATATGTAAATGATTATATTGGTAGAAATTCTAGACTTGATGAAATACAAGCAGGATTTCTTAGAGTAAAACTTACTCATTTAGAAGAGTTAAATAAAAATAGAGAATATGTAGCAAATAGATATTTAAATGAAATAAAAAATCCTAAAATAAAATTACCTAGAGTATTAGATAGAGCAACGGCAGTATGGCATTTATTTGTCATAATGTGTGAAAATAGAGATGAGCTTGTAAAATATCTAAAGGAAAATGAAATAGGAACTGTAATTCATTATCCAATTCCTCCACATTTACAAAAGGCTTATTCATATCTTAATATAAAGGCAGGAAGCCTTCCAATTACAGAAGAATATTCAAATATGGTATTATCACTTCCGTTATATGAGGGTATGAGCGATGAGGAAATAACTTATGTAATAGATGTATTAAATAAATTTTAATAGGTAAATGAAATTAATAGAAGATATTATTGAATTAAATAAATCTGCATAATTGTTACAAGAATAAATAGGCAAGAAAAATAAATTAAGAAAGTAATATAATATTATTTTTTTCCAGCTAAATTAGTATAATGCAGTAATATGGCTAAAACTATAAAATAAATAATCGCTGGAAAAAAATAAAAAAAAGCTTGAAATATCAATGAATTTGTAGGGTAGGAATTTTTTAAAATGTTGATTTTTCGATGGTTTAACTTTAACAATAGTTGTATTTAAATAAAAGAAAAAATTAACAAAACAAGGGAAAGTTTTACGTTTAACTTTAACAATAGTTGTATTTAAATCTGTTACTGCTTCCATTATTACTAATAGTGGCCAAGTTTAACTTTAACAATAGTTGTATTTAAATTCAAGTCTGTTCAGTACATTTTCTATTGCATTACGTTTAACTTTAACAATAGTTGTATTTAAATATAAAAAATAAAGAAATTGAATTATTAGCTATAGCAAGTTTAACTTTAACAATAGTTGTATTTAAATAAAGAAAGAAGAAATAATTAAGACTTATAAAATGCAGGGTTTAACTTTAACAATAGTTGTATTTAAATTTATTACAAAATATATATTCAACTCGCATCACTCCGTTTAACTTTAACAATAGTTGTATTTAAATTTTTTAACAGCTTCTAAGCAAATTTCTGGGTGTGCTAGTTTAACTTTAACAATAGTTGTATTTAAATACTAATCCAAGTAGAGTTATTACAGAAAAGGACTATGTTTAACTTTAACAATAGTTGTATTTAAATTTGAATGTATCTTCTGATATTTTTTTGTAGTCAACTGTTTAGCTTTAACAATAGTTGTATTTAAATAGGTATAGATTTTATAGTTAGTTGTGGAGAAACTACGTTTAACTTTAACAATAGTTGTATTTAAATTAAAAAAACAGCTAATGCAATACCATATGGTTCAAAGGTTTAACTTTAACAATAGTTGTATTTAAATTTTAACAATATTTTAGGATTAGTCACTTCACCATAGTTTAACTTTAACAATAGTTGTATTTAAATTCGATTACGATAGCTTTCTTTTGCGTATCAGACATGTTTAACTTTAACAATAGTTGTATTTAAATTTGTTAATATAACTTACTTTATCCTTAAGCGCAGTAAGTTTAACTTTAACAATAGTTGTATTTAAATTTTTAATGCCCCCTTTAATAAAATAATATCACATTTGTTTAACTTTAACAATAGTTGTATTTAAATTTTGTATGGATAATATTATTTTGATTATCTCCTATTGTTTAACCTTAACAATAGTTGTATTTAAATTAAATAAATTATACAAAATTAATCACCTCGCTTTCGTTTAACTTTAACAATAGTTGTATTTAAATATTGCAAGTGAAGAGTGAATAGATTTTATTCTAATTTGTTTAACTTTAACAATAATTGTATTTAAATATGAAAATAAAGGTATTTCTTCCTTTTTTTCTATTTTATTTAACTTTAATAATAGTTATACTTAAATTACACATCTTTTTATATTGTAAATTAATTCAAATTATATAAATATAATAAATTATGATAAAAGTTAGAAAAAGTAATAATAATAGTAAAAAATATATAATATGTAGCGTTATAATTTTCTTAATTACTTTTTTGCATTCATGTTTTAGCAATTTAAAATTATATTGGGATTTATAAAATATTGGAATTATTCAGATAAATTTTTGGATAACTTTGGACATTTTAGTGTTTTTAATTATAATGATAATATAAGAGGATATTTTTTCTTCTTTATAATTTATATGTTGATTAGCGAATTAATAACTACAAAAAAAATCAAATTAAAAAGTATTAAGA
>CAOKPF010000013.1 GCA_948470565.1 uncultured Clostridium sp. | reverse complement strand
AAATACATATTTTTTCTTAAATTTAGCTATTATAAAATTTCATTCGTTATTACTGTAAATGTATACAAAATGTTGACAAATGTATACGAATATAATATAATATAATAAGTGTATAGATTATAAAAAATAATTAAAAGGAGTGATAAAAAATGTCAACAGTTAGAATAAATGATAATATAAAAAAAGAAGTTACACCAATATTAGACGATTTAGGCTTATCTTTAAGCGAGGCAATAAATATATTTTTACATCAAATTAAATTAAATAATGGTATACCGTTTAGCTTAAAAAGAAAAGGAATAGTCGAACTAAATGATGGGCATGGTTCTTATATATGTGAGTATGGACATTTACATGATTACAGCAAAATGAACTTTGACGAAATAGTAAAAGATGTTGATGAAAGAGCTTTTGACAATGTAGAAGAATTAAAAAAGGCATTGGAGGAATAAAAAACAATGTATAAAATAGAAGTAACAAATAGATTTAAGCAAAGTATAAAGAAAGCAAAAAAAGACGGAATAAACACTGATTTAATATATAATGTAGTCGATATATTGGCAAAAGGCGAAACACTACCAGAAAAATATAAAAACCATCCACTTAAAGGAAATTTAAAAGGTTTTTGCGATTGTCACGTTTTACCTGATTTAGTTTTAATATATAAAATTGAAAAAGAAAAGTTAATAATATTATTATTCGATATTGAAACTCATTCAAATTTGTTTTAAAGAGATATTATGTTGGTATTTGTTAGTATAATATATATTTTTTTTAAAACTTATCCCGAGTTTTCCGAGTCCTTAAAAAGAGGCTTAATATCTAGATAATATCAAATAAAAAACGAGCCAACAAAAAGCCAACAAAGTACAAAAAATATATAATAAATAATAATAGCATAGAATAGTTTGATCCTTTATAAAAGCTTAGTATAAAGCATATTGTAGCAATTTATGATAATTCAAAACAAATGTTTTAATAGGCTCATAACTCGAAGGTAGTAAGTTTGAGTCTTACCCCCACAACCAGATTTATCAAGGGATTCACTGTTCCTTGATTTTTTTGTTATTCAAAAAAGTTACAAAAAGCTAATAAAAATAATGAAAGTAAAAATGTTTATAAAAATAACATATAAAAAACTATATTAAAACTAAAAATATATGTTTTGAGAGAGGGGATTAGATGTATCAAAAAACAATAAAGCTATTTTTGAAAGATGGAGATCCAAATGAAAGAATAATATGTGAGTTAAGTAATTGGGATGGAATAGCCTACAAACTTCCTAAAACTATGTTAAAAGAAAGTAAAGATTTGAAATATATATATAATACTGGAATATATTTTCTTATAGGTGAACAAGAAGGAATACCATATATCTATGTTGGAGAAAGTGAAGTTTTATATAATAGGTTAATTCAACATTTAAGTGATGATAAGGATTTCTGGACAGAATGTGTTTTATTTACAAGAAAAGATAATAGTTTGAATAAAGCACATATAAAATATATTGAAAACATTTTGTATTCGGAAGCTAAAAAGGCTGCAAGATATGAAGTTGATAATAGTTCTATTCCAACTCAGTCTACATTATCTGAATTTGAAGAGGCTGAAATGAAAGAAATAATTGATAATGTAAAAATGCTTACAAATGCTTTGGGCTATAAAGTTTTTTTATATGAAAAAAAACAAAAGGTAGATAATAAAAATATATTATATTTTAAAACAAAAAAGTTAGAAGCAAGAGGTGTAATTACTAATGAAGGTTTTATGGTATTAAAGGGTTCAAAAGTATCCGATATGCCTCCAAAAAACTCAATATGTAAAGGATACAAAGCATTACGTGAAAGGTTGCAAAGAGAAAATATAATTAATGAAAACTATGAATTTACCTCAAATTATACATTTAGTAGTTCATCAGCTGCTGCTAATGTTATTTCAGGATATAGCAATAGTGGACCTATTGTATGGAAAAATAAAGAGGGAAAAATGTTAAAGGATATAATTAATTGATGTAAATATGTCCAAATGAAATAAATTTATAGCATATTAATTAAGGAGTAAGATAAAAAATATTCTTATTTGATAAATTTTATTAGAAATAAGTGTTTATAAGGAGTAGGTAGATAGTATGAATGTTAAAAATATTAAAGAAAGAGAAGAGATACATAAAGCTATATGGTCTATTGCAGATGATTTAAGAGGTTCAGTAGATGGCTGGGATTTTAAGCAATATATTTTAGGTATAATGTTTTATAGATATATATCGGAAAATATAACAAATTATATTAATGATGATGAAAGAAAAGCGGGAGATACCACTTTTGATTATGCTAATATCTCAGATTATGATGCAGAAAGCGTAAGAGAAGATTTAGTTAAAGTAAAAGGATTTTTTATATTACCATCTGAATTGTTTTGTAATTTATGTAAAAGAGCAAAAAATGATGATAACTTAAATGAGACACTGGAAAGAATATTTAATAATATTGAAAATAGTGCTAAAGGTGCAGAAAGTGAAGGGAATTTTTCGGGGTTATTTGATGATATAGATGTTAATAATAATAAACTAGGTGCAACAGTTGCAAAAAGAAATGAAAAGATTATTAAAATTTTAGATGGTATTTCTAATATAAATTTGGGTAATTATCAAGATAATAGTATAGATGCATTTGGTGATGCATATGAATTTTTAATGTCAATGTATGCTTCTAATGCTGGTAAATCAGGTGGAGAATTTTATACACCACAAGAAGTTAGTGAATTATTAACAAAGATTGCTATTTTAGGAAAAAAATCAGTTAATAAAGTATATGATCCAGCTTGTGGTTCTGGTTCACTTTTGTTAAAATCAGCTAAAATATTAGGAAAAGACAATGTGAGAAATGGTTTTTTTGGACAAGAAATTAATTTAACTACATATAATCTTTGTAGAATAAATATGTTTTTACATGATATTGGATATGATAAATTTGATATTGCATGTGAAGATACATTGGTATCACCACAACATTGGGATAATGAACCGTTTGAGGTAATAGTATCAAATCCACCATATTCAATAAAATGGGCAGGAGATGACAATGCTACTTTAATAAATGATCCAAGATATTCCCCAGCTGGTGTTCTAGCGCCAAAATCGAAAGCGGACTTTGCATTTATAATGCATTCTTTAGCTTGGTTAGCTGAAAATGGTACAGCATCAATAGTTTGTTTTCCTGGAATATTATATAGAGGAGGAGCAGAACAAAAAATAAGGAAATATTTAATTGATAATAACTTTGTAGATTGCTTAATACAATTACCTGATAATTTGTTTTTTGGGACAAGTATTGCCACTTGTATAATGGTTTTAAAGAAAAGCAAAAAAGATAATAGTACATTGTTTATAGATGCAACAAATGAATGTATAAAAGTAACTAATAATAATAAATTAACAGAGAAAAATATAGAGAATATTGTTAATATATTTAAATCAAGAGAGGATAAAAAATATGTTTCAAAAATAGTTTCTAATTTAGAAATAGCAGAAAATGATTATAATTTATCAGTTTCAACTTATGTAGAGAAAGAAGATACAAGAGAAAAAATTGACATAAGTAAATTAAATAATGAAATAGCAGAAATAGTAGCAAGAGAAAATGTACTTCGTAGTGAAATAGATAAAATTATTGCTGAAATTGAGGTGTAGTAATGAGTAAGGTAAAGGAGTTAATGGAAAAGTTATGCCCTAATGGAGTACCATTTCAACCATTGTGGTCATTAACTGCATGGGATAAGAAATTTAAAGGGGTTGATAAATCAAAACAAAAAAAAGTAATACAGTATAAATATTATTTATCAGCAGATTTTAATAAAGTAGAAAGGGAAAATGGGAATATAAAATATATTTCAACAGGGATTTCAGGGGAAGATAGATATACTACTGAGGAACTTGCTAAAGATTATGTGTTAGAAGGAGAAATTGTTTGTATTCCGTGGGGTGGAACACCAAATGTGAAGTATCATATGGGAAAATTTGTAACAGGGGATAATAGAATTGCAACTTCACTTGATAAAAGTATTTTAAATAATAAATTTTTATATTACTGGATGCAATCAAATATTAAAGTTATAGCTAGTTTTTATAGAGGTTCTGGAATTAAACATCCTAGTATGAAAAATATATTAGATATGAAGATTCCTGTACCTCCAATTGAGGTACAAAGCGAAATTGTCCATATTTTGGACAATTTCACTTTACTTTCAGCTGAGCTTTCAGCTGAGCTTTCAGCTGAGCTAAAAGCTAGACAAAAGCAGTATGAGTATTACAAAAATGAATTATTCATTTTTGACAATAAAGTTTTATGGAAAAAATTAAATGATGTTATAATATCTTTAAATACAGGTTTAAATCCAAGAAAATTTTTTAGATTAAATACAGATGATGCGAAAAATTATTATGTGACTATAAGAGAAATAAAAAATAATAAAATTATTTTTAATAATAATACTGATAGAATAAATGATGAAGCACTGGAATTATGTAATAATCGCTCAAATTTAGAAAAAGGTGATGTTATTTTTTCAGGTACAGGTACAATAGGTCAAACAGCTATAATAAAGGAAACTCCATTAAATTGGAATATAAAAGAGGGAGTATATGTATTAAAACCACAGAAGGATAAAATAAATTCCAAATATTTAATGTATTTATTAAATGTTTCATATATAAAAGAAATATATAGAAAAAAAATAACTAATGGAACTGTGAAAAGTATTCCAATGAAAGAATTAAGAAATATTAATATTCCAGTACCATTACTTGAAGAACAAGAAAGGATAGTATCTATTTTAGACAGATTTGATAAATTATGTAATAATATTTCAGAAGGATTACCTGCTGAAATAGAAGCAAGACAAAAGCAATATGAGTATTATAGAAATAAATTATTGACATTTAAGGAGTTAAAAGTAAATGAGAAAATATAATGTAGTAATGGAAACAAGTAATTCAACAGTAGTATCAGAATATGAACCATTAAAAAGAAAATCAGAAGAATATCAAAGTGAAGCAGCACTTGAAAAAGAGTTTATAAATATGCTCACTGAGCAAGGGTATGATTATTTAGAAATACATGAAAAAGAAACTTTAATAAAAAATCTTCGTACAAAATTAGAATTATTAAATGATTATAGTTTTACTGATAGAGAATGGGAGAGATTTTTCAATAATAATATAGCTAATAATAACGATGGCATAATTGAAAAAACAAGAAAAATTCAGGAAGATTATATACAAGTTTTAAAAAAAGATGATGGAACTAGTAAAAATATTTATTTGTTAGATAAAAAGAATATTCATAATAATAGATTACAAGTAATAAATCAATATGTAGAAAATAGTGGAAAACATGATAATAGGTATGATGTAACTATACTTGTAAATGGACTCCCTTTAGTTCATGTTGAATTAAAGAGAAGAGGTGTCGCATTAAAAGAAGCTTTTAATCAAATAAATAGATATCAAAGAGATAGTTTTTGGGCAGGAAGTGGTTTATATGAATATGTTCAAATATTTGTAATTTCAAATGGAACTAATACTAAATACTATTCTAATACAACAAGAGAAAGTCATATTAAAGAGCAAGTTTCTAAAAGAAATAAAAGTAAAAAGACAAGCAATAGTTTCGAATTTACAAGTTATTGGGCAGATGCTAATAATAGAGTGATAAATGATTTAGTAGATTTTACTAGAACATTTTTGTCAAAACATACTATATTGAATATATTAACAAAATATTGTGTATTCACTTCTGAAGAATTATTATTAGTTATGCGACCATATCAAATTGTAGCAACTGAAAGAATCTTGAATAAAATAGAAGTATCGACTAACTATAAAAAGATGGGAAAAATAGAGGCGGGTGGATATATTTGGCATACTACTGGCTCTGGAAAAACATTAACATCTTTTAAAACTGCTCAACTTGCAACCAATTTAGAATATATTGATAAAGTATTATTTGTTGTAGATAGAAAAGACTTAGATTATCAAACAATGAGAGAATATGATAGGTTTCAAAAGGGTGCTGCCAATGGAAATAGAAGTACAAAAATACTTCAAAAACAATTAGAAGATACAACATCAAGAATAATCGTTACAACAATTCAAAAATTAAGTGAGTTTATAAAAAGAAATATAAATCATCCAATATTTCAAAAACATTTAGTTATGATATTTGATGAATGTCACAGATCTCAATTTGGAGATATGCATAAAATGATAGTAAAAAATTTTAAAAATTATCATTTATTTGGCTTTACAGGTACACCAATATTTTCAAAAAATGCAGTAAATAAATCTAATCCTGACTTTTGTACTACAGAACAAGTTTTTGGAGATAAATTACATACATATACAATAGTAGATGCTATTAATGATGGAAATGTATTACCTTTTAGAATAGATTATATCAATACAATTAAGAAAAAAGAGAAAATGACTGATAAAGAAGTACAAGCTATAAATACTGAGGAGGCTTTATCTTCTCACGAAAGAATAAGTAATGTAGTAAACTATATAATTGAGCACTTTGATCAAAAGACAAAGAGAAATTCATTTTACGATTTAAAAGGACAGAGAGTAAATGGATTTAATTCAATGTTTGCAGTTAGCTCAATACCAATGGCAAAGAAATATTATTTAGAATTAAAAAAACAATTAGAAGAAAAACACAAAGATTTATCTATTGCAACAATATATTCTTTTGCAGCAAATGAAGAAGATACATCAGATGGAATATTAGATGAAGAAGGTTTTGAAACAGAGTTATTAGACCAAAGCTCAAGAGAATTTTTAGACTATGTAATAGGAGAATATAATAAGAAATTTAGAACAAATTTCTCATCAGATGGAAATGGATTTCAAGATTATTATAAGGATCTATCTGATAGAGTTAAAAAGAGAGAAATTGATTTACTTATAGTTGTAAATATGTTTTTAACAGGCTTTGATGCTACAACATTAAATACATTGTGGGTGGATAAAAATCTAAAACAACATGGACTTATTCAGGCATATTCAAGGACAAATCGTATTCTAAACTCTGTTAAGTCTTACGGAAATATAGTATGCTTTAGAGATTTACAGGAACAGACAAATGATGCTATTGCATTATTTGGAGATAAAAATGCCTCAGGAATAGTTTTATTAAAATCCTATGAAGATTACTATTATGGATATGAAGATGATAAAGGAAGAAAACAAAAAGGTTACGAAGAAAGAATAGCTGAATTATTAAAAAAATATCCTTTAGGTGAGGAAATAATAGGGGAACAAGCAAAGAAAGACTTTATTGTTGAAATTGGTAATATTTTAAGATTAAGAAATATATTATCTTCATTTGATAAATTTAAAGATAATGAAATACTTTCAAAGAGAGATTACCAAGATTATATTGGAACCTATACTGATTTATACGAAGAATTTAAACCGGAAAAGAATAAAAGAGAGGTAGAAAGTATAAAAGATGATATAGTATTTGAAATGGAACTTGTAAAACAAGTGGAAGTAAATATTGATTATATATTGATGTTAGTTTCAAAATATCATCAATCTAATTGTATGGATAAAGAAATACTAGGTTCTATAGATAAAGCAATAAGATCGAGTTTAGCGCTTCGCTCTAAAAAAGAACTTATTGAAACATTTATATCAAAAATAAATACAAATACCGATATAATGAATGACTGGTATAAATTTATTAAAGAACAAGAAGAAATAGATTTAAAAAGCTTAATTGAGGAAGAAAATCTTAATAATGAAGAGACGAGGAAATTTATAGACAATTCTTTTAGAGATGGACAAGTAAAAACAACAGGTACAGATATTGAAAAAATATTACCACCAATGAGAAGATTTGGAGGGGGTAATAGAGCTGAAAGAAAGGAATCAATAATTGAAAAAATAAAGAAATTCTTTGAAAAGTATTTTGGATTAGGCAGTCTTGACAATGAAGATAGTGAATTTTTATATGAAGTTAAAAATGATGAAAGTAGTGAGGGACTAGACATGGTAGCTGAAGATAGTGAAGAATATAGATATGAATAATAAAAATATAGAGATAAGGAATTTAAGTTAAAATAAAATGTCTAGTTTGTAAAGATATAATTGTTTCAAAAGTATGTATAATTTAGTTATTGTAAATGTGAAAGTTGCTATATTGCTGTAGGTAAATTTACGCTTTAAAGGAAAAGAGCTTAGTAAAATTTTAATTATTTTTGATGATGATACAGAAGTATTAGCAAGTGATGAAGAGTTGATATTTTTTAAATTTAGCATATAATATATAAAGTAAAAGAGGATTTAAAAATGTTAATAAGATTTAGTTTTAAAAATTTCAAATCTTTCAAAGATGAAAATTGTTTAGATATGGAAGCAACATCGTTAAAAGAACATGAATATAATGTAGCTAAACAGATAGTGGTGAATATATAAAAGTATCTGCATTTTATTACGCCAATGCTAGTGGAAAAACTAATGTGTTACAAGCTTTTGATTATATGCAAAAAAGAATAATAGTAAGTGATGACTCTAAAAAGAACCCACCAATAGATGAAGAAAATGTTTATAGTTTCATGATAAATAATGCGCCAATTGCTTTAGAAGTAGAAATATTAGCAAAAAACAATAAAATATATAAATACGATTTTAATTAGTAAAAGATAATATAATTTCAGAATGGCTGTATGAAAAAAGAGTTAATAAATTTTATTATATATTTGAAAGAGAAAATAACAATATAAAAATGATGAAAGATAATAAACTTTCTAAATTTGCTAATATAGATGGAAGGACTTTATTTTTCAATATATATAGCAAAATTGATAAAGATAATGAAGATTTTAATTACGTATATGATTGGTTTGTAAACAGCACATATTTGGACTTAGGTAATCCTAATTTTGAAAGATTTATTAATAGTAGAGTTTCGTTAAAAACATTAAGCGATGAAAATTATAAAAAAGAACTATTAAAATTTATAAAGAAATTTGACTTTGAAATTGAAGGAATAAAAACAATACCAGATTCAATAGAAGTAATGAAAAGCAATAATGGTATTATAGATATTGAAATAATTCATAAGGGAGAAAATAAAGAATTGAAATCATTACCATTTTATTTAGAATCAAATGGTACTAGAAAAATGTTTCAGCTATTTGATTTCTTTATGGATGCATTAAAAAATGGTATGGTATTATTTGTCGATGAATTAGATGCAAAATTATATCCGTTATTAATTAGGTATATTATAATTTATTCCATAATAGTGAAACAAATAAAGGCAATGGACAGTTAATATATTCAACACATGATACTGTAAATTTGAATAAGGAAACATTTAGAAGAGATGAAATTTGGTTTACAGAAAAAGATAAAGAAGGAAGTTCTACAATATATTCTTTGGCTGATTACAAGATTAATGATTTAAAAGTAAGAAATGATGCAACCTACAATAAAGATTATTTATCCAGAAGATATGGTGCTATTCCACTATAAGAGAATTTCGTAAAATTTTAATAAAGTGTTGACTTTTGTTCATAGCCATGGTACAATTAAATTGTCATCAAAAAGTGGCACATGAATATAAGGAGATGGCATATAATGAATACAATAGGAGGTAAAATTCAAAGTCAAAATTTACTGAAGATTAAAAAAATTGTAGAAAATGATAATAATGGAGATAAATTTGTTATTGTCAGAACAAAGAAAAATGTAGAGTTTATGAGAGAGTATAGCCTAAATGATGATGATATTAAAAACATAATTAGAAAACTCTCAGTAGATGATTGCTTTGCAGGTCCAGAAAAAGACAGAGATCTACAATATGAAGGGTGGATATTTAAATTTAGTCCTTTATTTGAAGGAATTAAGCTGTATATTAAGATTAGGGTAGAGAGTACAGAAAGGTCAGTTTGTTTGTCAGTACATGAATTTGGTAAATATGATGAGGTGAGTTAAAATGAGAGTATATTGTCCATATTGTAAAAAAGAAGTAGAGTATAAAGTTGAAAAAAGAGATTTAAAGGAATTTAGAGGAATAGAAATAAATACCTATGAAAATGTAGCTGTATGTAAAGAATGCCATCAAGATTTATATGTAAATGAAATTGAAGAAAAAAATAATAAAAGAATATATGAATTATATAGAGAAAAAGCAAATATAATTAAACCACAAGATATTATAGATTTAAGAGAAAAGTATGATATATCACAAAGAGAGCTAACTGCTATTCTTGGATTTGGAAAAATGACTATTAATAGATATGAAAGAGGTGGAGTACCAACAAAATCTCAAAGCGATTATATAAAATTATTAATAGATGATGATAATAAATTTTTAGAAAAAGCAAAAGAAGCATATAAAAATGGTAAGATTAATGATAAGACTTACGAAAAGATAGTGTCTGGAAAGTTAAATACTAGTATTAGTAAAGAAGAAATTCAAAATAATATAAGAAGATATTTATGGTATACATTAAATAGAAAACCTGATATATATAATGGTTATAAATCATTAGATATAGAGAAAGTTGAAAATATTATTTCTTATATTGCTAGCAAAGTAAAAAATCTAACTATTACAAGTTTAAATAAGTATTTATGGTTTATAGATATATTATCTTTTAACCAAAGAAGTATAGCAATTACTGGTTTAACATATCAAAATCAAAAATTTGGACCTACTATAATAGATAAAAAATATGATGAAATATCATTATTAGATGATAAATATATAAGAGAAGATATTGAAACTGAAAATGGTAATACAACAAGAATCATAAGTAATAATAATTATAATTTAGACAAAATAAGTGATAGTGAAAAAGAAATAATAGACACAATAATAAAATTACTAAAGAATAAAAATGTGACAGATATATCTGAATTGTCACATAGAGAGGATGGATGGAAAAAAACTAAAAGATTTGAAAAAATATCATTTGAATATGCTATGAATTTAAATATAGTTAAATAAAAGGATAGAAGCAAAATATTTTAGTTTTTACTAGAATGTTTTACTTTTTGTTTGGAAAGGAGAAATAAATTTGAAACATTATATTTATATAGATAAAGAAATTGTAAACTCATATATATCACAAATATATGGAGGAATACTAAACAAAGGACAAACAGAAAAATCCAATAAAATAGAGGAGGGACATCAATTAGACACTCCTGAAGAAAAAATTAAGGCAACTGTTAAAGGGGGACTACCTGGAATAATTTCAGGTGATATAGAAACAGAGTATGATGCAAAAGAAAAAGAAACTAAATCTTTAATAGGAACTAATACATCTAAGGAAGTAGTTGAAAAGATATATCATGATAATCTATTAGATAACTTAATTGAGTACATAACTAACAATGAAAAGATAATACAAAATAGTAGCGAAATTGAATATGGAAGTTATATTTCATTGGAAGTACCATTTAATTTTGTAAATCACGAGTATCTAAACTCTATAAGCAATAAGCAATTCAAGGATGCTTTTGTAAAAATAATGAATATAACATCTAATAGTAATGATAAAACAACAAAACAGGCTAAAGGTGCTATGGAATTAATATCAAATTTTACTATATTTTTTGAATCTTGTTTTCCAGCAAAACAATTAATAATTACTGATAATTTAATAATTCCAATTAAAGATACTTGCTTAAGAGAGGATCCAAGTATGATAGATTTCAAATATGGTGGCAATATTAAAGTAATTGGAAAAGTAACAAAAGATTGTGGTAAAGATGAAAATTTTTTTGGATTATATAATAAAGAATTTGGAAAATCTATACAAGAGGTAAAAGATGCAATGTATAAGATTTTTTTGCCTAAATATAAACAATCATTTATTATAACACCAATAGCATTATATTTTGGATAGAATAATAAAAGAAAGTGAAGCAGTAAAGAAATAAGATTATACGAGGAGGAAAACAATAACAAAATGAAGCTTAATAAAAGAATATTCTATTTTAGCACAATATCTAGTATATGTATTTTAGTAATAGCAACTTTATTAGTATTTGCTTTTAAAAACAATGAAATAGCTCAATATATAGCTAATATTTTATTAAATATATTAGCAGGTCTTATAGTTCTAATTTTTACTTCTTTGTTTGATTATTTCATAAAAAGAAGAGAATGTTTGGAATCGATAATGAAACAATGTCAGTTTTTTGCCGTAGAATTTAATGGATTAACATACTTTAAAGAGAAAAGTGTTGAGAACATGCTTGAGGCTAATAAAAAAGATGATGAAGATATAAATCCAAAAACAATAGAAGAAATAAAACGATATGTTGATACTGAAAATAAAAAAGATTTAGAAAAAATAATAGTTGATTATATAAATCTTTCAGAAATTAATTTAAATGATTTTTGGGATTTATATAGAGATTTAGATTTCCTTTTTGATTATAAAAATAAAAAGAAGAAAGAATTTTGGAATGAAATCTTTAACTATGTTAATATTAAAATAAATAAAATACGTGAAGATGCATATCACTTTAAAATATACAAGAATTCAAACAATGGTAACTATTATGTTAATGCACGTAAATTAAACAAACTTCAAAAAGAAATATTTTATAATGAAAAACAAGAATGGAAAACAGAAAATGAAGAAGTTTGGAATAAGAATCTATCAAATATTAAATCTTCATATTCAGTTGATGTAAATATTGTAGATAAATCTAAGACATTGATTTTTAATGAAATAGCAGACTATCTTTTTACAATGTATGATAAAGTTGCTAATATTGCATATTATCACAAAAATAGTGAAGAGTAGTAAAAGCAAAAAATACAATTGTGCCAAATTTGTAGTACAATTGTATTTTTTAATTATTCCTCATAGCATCTATCAATCAACTGCACTCCATCACAAAAACCATTTCTATAATACTTCTCATTCCAATAGCAAATATAATCAAAGAAATTATCATCAAGCAGCTTTAATTGTCTCTCAACATATTTTTTATTCCGCTTAGGAACATTTCTCAAAATCTTTTCATAAATTTCTTCAAAACAAATAAAATGCTTTTTATCTTCTGCACAAGTAAGACTAGCAATAGTATCTTCTCTAAAATTAAACCAATCTCTTAAAATATCATCTTCATTAACCTCTCTAAAATTATTCATAATCTAAATCCTCCAAAATTAAAAATTTTCATTTTCAAAAATGCACCTACAAGAGTTAAGATTACAAGAACAAATGTACTACACGAGTTGGGTAAAAATTGGGTAAAATCTTCTCCAAAAATGTACAAATATTCTACAAATTAAAATTCTTGCAAATACCTAAATACTAATAAAAACTTTAATTTTCACAATTTCACAAAACCGTTCAATCGTAGCTCATAACCCGAAGGTCGCAAATTATTCAGATTTTCATTTTTTATCTCGTATTGAATTTTATAAAGTATAGAATATATATAATATTTTTCCTTTATATTTTTTGATAAAATGCAAAAATAATTTAAGAAAAGTATTTTTTACATTATACTTTAATATCAATATATATTCATAGATAAATTTCCATAATTCTGATTTTTCAGAAAAAATCAGAAAAATCAACATATTTTGCACCAATTTATACATTTTTATTGACATGTACTATATCTATGATATAATTTTTTTAAGAAAAGGTGGAAAAATATGGTATATTATAATTTAAAAATCATGGCATCTTTGAATAAAGATATAAAATATGAAAATACATATCAAAAAATATCAGATCTTATTGCGTTTGCCATGTTACAAGATGAAAAAACGAAAAAATTGCATGAAGAAAATACATATAAAATGTACAATTTTTGTTCATTATATCCATTTGAAAAAGATGGTATTTACAAAAAAAATAAAATTTATACATTTGATATAAAATTTGTAGAGATGGAATTTGCAATGAAAATTAAGCAATTATTATCTGTTGTAAAAAATAATGACATTCAAGTAATAATGTCTAACATTCAAGTAAATGAATATAGAAAGATAAATAAATTAATTACATTAACACCATGCATTTTAACGAAAAATAATGGCGATTACAAAGTAGATGGAGATCTAGAACTTGTAAAAAGTAGAATATTAGCAGGTATTGAAAAAAAGTATAAGCAAATATATGGTATAAAAGTAGAAGCAAACTTCATTAATAGTATTATACAAACGAATAGGAAACCTATTAAATTGCCATACAAAAATATATTTTTATTAGGAAATAAATTTGAAATTCAAATAAATCAAGATGAATTATCGCAAAAGCTTGCACATTTGGCTTTATCTACTGGAATTTTGGAAAAAAATTCACAAGGATACGGATTTTGTAAAGCAAGATAGGAGGTGAAAATATGATTTTTGATTTAGTGAACAGTTATAGAAAGTATTTTGAAGATGAAAAAGTAGTTTTAAGTTCATATAGGTTACAAAATGGAATATATATATTATTTAAAAAAGATGGTACACATGAATTTTTAAAGGTAGATAAGGAAACAAATAGTACTAGTACATTATATGAATATATAAAAATAAGAGATTTTTATAGTAATTATATAGATTCAAATAAGGCACTAGATACATCTTATAAAGAAAAAAGGAACTCAACCGAGTACTCAATGTTAAAAAAGATATGTAGTAATAATCATTATACATTATTTTTTAAAAATAGATTTGTTGAAGGACTTATAAAAGATCCTAAAGATACAATACCTGTTGATATATTTTTAAAAGGAATAGATAAATATTTTGATTCTATGATAAACCTTGGAAAAAACGATAAAAATACAGAAATGATATTAGATAAAATAAAGGACAATATATCTACAGATGAAGAAATACTTCAAAATAAAGAAATAATAAAACAAAAATTTTTAGAAACAGTTGAATTATTAAAAAACGAAGAGCTTACAAAAGATACATGGATAAAAGTATTTTTAGAAGCAGATGTGTTAGATTATGAAAAAGCCTCATTAAAATATACATATTTAAAATTATTTAATAAAAATGACGAAAACAAGATTGAAAATGAAGAGGTATATGGTATAAATAATTATAATTTTGGATATACAACAGGTAAAAAGCCTTTTACAGAACTTAAATCTACTTCATTTAAAGTAGCCTCTATGGTAAGTTTAGAAGATATAAAGGTTATAAGAAACATGTACATATGGTTATTGAAAAATACTACAACAAAAGATTTTGTAAAAATACCATTAGATTTTGATTTTAAAGGTTTAGATGATTTGGAAATAAAAGGGAAGCCTGTTTATTTATTAACGGTAAAAAATGATAATGGAACAGCTAAAATAGAGGATTTTGATTATATTCCTTTTTATAGTGAAACAATTAAAACTTTTAAGTGTACTAATTACTTTACTAATAATTTTAATTTAGATGAATGTGAGTTTATAACCCAAAATATATATGAATTAGAAAGAAGAGTAAGTAAAATATGGTTTTCAAACAGTTTAAGAGAATCATATTATAATTTTAAAGATATAGTATCGAAAAGAACAATGGTACCTACTTGGAAAAAAGAAATATTGAAAGAAAATGCAAATATATTTTTTGAATTTTTTCACAAATCAAATATTAGACCATTAAAGCAGAAATTAGATAGAATAGCTTTTGAAATTTGTTATAGAACATTATTAGATGAATATAAAGAGGGAAAAATATTTAATTCAACAAAAGTAATAAATTTATGGATTGCTTTTGACGAATATTTAGGGGGAAATTTTAAAATGATAAAAAATGATATATATTTAAAATCAAAAGAAATAGTTTTAAATAATGGCAAAATACAAACAGATGAAATGTACTTTTTTATGGTTGGACAAGTTGCAAAATATCTGTTAAGCAAGAGTAAAGCTAATACTAAAACACAGTCATTAATCGATCCAATTATGAAAGTTAGTAAACAAGATAAACTTATATCTATTATTTTACATATGAGAGATAAATATAGCTATGATTTAGCATTAAATAACAACAGATTTGATAATATATTAAAACAAATATTAGTAGATGATATAGAAAAAGACATTGTAAAAAATAGAAAATATATATTAGCTGGATTTTTAGAAGAAAATTTATTTTATTTAAAGGCTGATGAAGCTTCTAAAGAAGAAAATAATTTAAAAATAGAAAGTATAAATTAGGAGGATTTAAAATGGAAGAAATGAAAAATAGAGTATATGGAGTTGTAGGAATAAAAAGTATAATGGCCAATTGGAATGCAGATTTTACTGGAAATCCGAAAACTACATCAGATGGAAAAATATTTGGAAGTGATAAAGCTTTTAAGTTTCCAATAAAAAAGATGTGGGAAACACAAGGCAAAAAAGTATTATATGTAAAGTCATATAAAAATGAAAAAGATAATATTCAAGCACAAAATCTTTCAGAAAGGTTTAATGAATTATTTAGTGCAGATTTAAAGTCTATGAAGAAAAAGGAAGAAATTTTTAAAAAATTATTTAGTGCTATAGATGTATTAAATTTTGGAGCTACATTTGCAGAAGAAAAAAATAATATTAGTATAACAGGCGCTGTTCAAATTGGACAAGGATATAA
This sequence comes from uncultured Clostridium sp., assembly GCA_948470565.1. Lineage (GTDB taxonomy): Bacteria > Bacillota > Clostridia > TANB77 > CAG-465 > CAG-465. Next base: position 18,231 of record CAOKPF010000013.1, on the reverse strand, counting down.
TAAATATGATAATACAAATATTGAAATAATTGATATTTTATCTCCATTTAGGGATTCAAAAAAAGAGGATGCACAAAATAGTTCAATTGGTACTAAAATAGTTTCAGATGAGGCACACTATATGTATCCATTTTCTGTAAATCCACAAAATTATGATGTTTACAAAGAAGTATTAGGTGAATTTGCAGCATACACTAAAGAGGCATATAATGAATTTAAGAAAGGCTGTTTAGTAGCAGCAACAGCATATAATACTAACAGTAAAATGGGTTGTGAAAATGAATTTGCTATATTTGTTGAATGTAAAGAAGAAAGTAAACTATATCTTGCCAATTTAGATCAATATATTAAATTTGAAAAGTGTCAAGAAGGTAAAGATATAATAGATATAACTGAATTATCAAAATTACTAAAAAATTACAAAGCTGAAATAGAAAATGTAGAGGTATATTATAATAAATACACAATTGAAATTAAAGGTATGGAAGAAAATTACATAGAAAAATATCTATTTTAGAGAGGAGGTTCAAAATGGAAGAAGTGATAAAATTTGAACTTAGGGGACCAAATGCTGTTATTAGAAAGCCTGAAAGCAATAGTGTATATTTTACATATAATAATGTTCACAAAATAATGATATTAGGAATATTAGGCGCTATTATTGGAGAAAATGGATATAATTATAATCAATTAAAGACCGAGTTAGATATTAAAAATAAAAATATTATAAAGCAACTTCCAGAATTTTACAATAATTTAAAGGACTTAAAAATAGCAGTAGTTCCAAATTCTAAAATGGGTACTTTTGAAAAGAAAATTCAACAATTTAATAATAGTGTAGGATATGCTTCTAAAGAAGAAGGGAATAACTTGATTATAACAGAACAATATTTAGAAAATCCAAGTTGGGATATATATATATTATCAAATCAGTCAGGAAAGTATTTAAAAATAAAAGAATATTTACTAAATAAAAAATGCGAATACATACCTTATATAGGAAAAAATGAGCATTTTGCAGATATAAGTAATGTAGAGGTATTAAATGCGCAAGAATGCAATAATATTTTAGGTACTGTAGAATCGATATTTACAGATAATATTTATGAAGTTATAGATGATTTTTTTGAACCAATGTTATATTCAGATAATGAAATGCAATTTGAATATATAGAAGTTATGCCAACAAAATTAAATTCAGATATAGGTTATACTGATTTTAAAAAATTTACATTTACAAATAAAAAAATAGAAATAAAAAAAGCAGAAAGTATTTATTTAGTAAATGATAAAAATATATATTTCTTTTAGGAGGAATTGTGAAAAACAAATATATTGAAGAAATATTAAATAAAAATATAAATAATTATGCACATAAAAAAGAAAATGATGGAAAATGTATTAGGGAATTATTATTTGAACATATGGATCTAACACTTTCATATTATAAAGAAATGGAAGAGTACAAAGGTTTAGATAAAATAGTAATAAATATAGTAGAAAATTTAACAAGAAAAATAAAACTAAGTCAAGACACTATACAAAAAATATATGAATTATTTAAATCTGCTATATATTATCATGATATTGGAAAATTAAATCCAAATTTTCAAAGGATAAATATGGGAAATGATGTAAATTCTAATATAACTGGCTCTACGGAGCACTCTTTAATTTCTGCTAGAATATATTTAGACGCTTTTAAAAGGGAGAATGTTGAGCCACAAAATTTACTTAAGTATGGTAGAGAAAATTCAAAATTCTTGGAATACATTATTTATTATTTTAGTTATATTATTTCTAGACATCATTCAAGATTAATGAATATGAAGGAATATTTAGCTAAACTTTCAATTGTAGAATTATATGGTATATATAATGTAGAATTTGAGGAAAATGAGAACAATAGTAGTTTTATACCAAGTAGATTAGAAAAGTTTATATCAGTTTTTGAAGTAGATGAAATTTTATTATATATTTTATGTGAATTGCTATATTCTTGCCTAGTAACAGCGGACTTTTTGGCTACATCAGAATTTATGAATAATCAAAAAATAGAGATAAAGAGACAAAGAAATAGTGATCTATTTAAAAATTACAAAAATAGTGAATTATTTAAAACAATTTATAAATATAAATGTGGAGATATAGAATTATCAGGAATAAATAAATTAAGAAGTGATATGTATATTGAAACAGAAAATACTATTAATGACAATTTAGATAAAATAATATATTATTTAGAGGCACCAACAGGAAGTGGAAAAACTAATATGGCTATAAATTTAGCTAGAATATTATATGAAAGTAACAATAAAATAACATCTGTTAATTATATTTTTCCATTTAACACATTGATAGACCAAACAAAAAATACATTTTGTAACTATTTTAAAGAATATGAAGATTTTGTTGTAATAAATTCCTGTACTCCTATAATTGATGAAAAAAAGGAAATATTAAATTATGAAATTGCATATATAAAAAGTGAATTTAGACAATATGATATAAAATTAACATCACATGTTAATTTTTTTGATATTATTTTTGGAACTTCAAAAGAAAGTAAATATAATTTTTATGATCTATCCAATAGTGTTGTTGTATTAGATGAAATTCAAGCATATTCAAATAAAATATGGCGTGATATGATAATCATGTTATACAAATTTGCTAAATTTTTAAATATAAAAATTGTAATAATGTCAGCTACTTTGCCAAAGCTGAATTACCTTTTAAAAGATCATATAGATAATGGAAGTAATGAAATTTGTAGCTTGATAAAAAATAAAGAAAAGTATTTTGAAAATAAATTATTTAGAGAAAGAGTAAAAATCAATTTTTCATTATTAAATGAAAATAAAGAAGATATTTTAGATATTTTAATAGAAAAAGTACTTCAATATAAAGATAAAAAAGTATTAATTGAATTTATTACTAAAAAATCATCTGCTATATTTTATAAAAAATTAAAAGATTTAAATATAGAAGAAGTATATGAATTAACAGGAGATGATAATTCATATACAAGAGAAAAAATTATAAATAAAATAAATAATACAAAAAGTATAATTTTAGTTGCTACTCAAACTATAGAGGCGGGAATTGATATTGATATGGATATAGGATTTAAAGATATATCATTTTTAGATAGTGAAGAACAATTCTTAGGTAGAATTAACCGTTCGTCAAAAAAGGAAAACTGTGTAGCATATTTTTTTAATTTAGATGATGAAAGTAAAATATACAAAAATGATTATAGAGCTGAATATACAGTAAAGGAAGAAAGTATAAGAAATATTTTAGAAACAAAGGAATTTGAAAAATATTATAAAAATGTAATGGATAAAATTTATACATATACAGAAAAATATAATAGTGATAATATTTCTAATTTATATAAGTATTGTAGCACTTTAAATTTCTTGGAAATTAATGAAAGATTAAAATTAATTGATACTAATACAAGACAAATATTTCTAAATTATACGATTAACATAAATGGAGAAAAAATTATTGGAGAAAATATATGGAGAGCATATAAAGAATTATTACAAAATGATGAAATTTCATATGCAAAAAAGCAAATAGAATTATCTAAAATAAAACCTAAATTTAATTTATTTACATACTCAATATATAAAACTAAAAATAGTAATATTAATTATTATGATGAGGAGTTTGGAAATATATATTATGTAAATAATGGCGATGAATTTATACAAAATGGTAAATTTGATAGAGAAAAGTATATTTCGTACACAGGAGGAATATTCTTATGAAAATTACAGGAACTCTTATAAATTATTACTTTCATTGTAAAAGACAATGTTATTTATTTTATAATAGAATTAATTTAGAAGACAATTCAGAAGATGTTAAAATTGGTAGAGTATTACATGAAATAAAAGCGCTAGATGGAAATAATACGGAAGTAAGATTTGAAAATATATCAGTAGATAAAATTACAGACAAATATGTAGTTGAGTTAAAAAAGAGTGATGCTGATATTAAAGCTGCACGAATGCAGGTATTATTAATTTTAAGTAAACTACAAGAAAAAGGAATAAAGAAAGATGGTAAGTTGGTATTTAATGAAAGAAATAATAGTGAAAAAGTGGATATTATAAAATTAAATGAGCAAACAAAGTTAGAATTAAATAATTGTATAAAAGAAGTAGAAAAATTATTGAATTCAAAATGCGTTCCAGAAGCAAAACTAATAAAGGGTTGCAAAAAGTGTGCATATTATGAGTATTGTTATCTATAAGTAAGAGAGGTTAAAATGAAAGAAGAAAGTAAATATATCTTTTCAAAGGGTGATTTGAGTAGACAAGATTTTTCTATAAAATATAAAAATGAAAAAGGAAATTTTTATTTACCAATACAAAAAATAAAAGAAATATATTGTTTTAATGATATAACTTTATCGACTAAATTATTAGATGTATTAGCAAGAGCAGGGATTATAGTTAATTTCTTTAATTATTATGGAAATTATGTTGGATCTTTTTATCCAAAAGAAAGTTTGATTAGTGGAAATATAGTTGTAAAGCAAGCTATTACTTATACACAAGATAGGGAAATAATAGCCAAAGCTTTTGTTAAGGGAATAGCAAATAATATATATCAAACTTTATATCATTATTATAGACATGATGTAAATGATTTAAAACCATTATTAGATTTTTATAGGAAAGATGTTGATTCTCTTTTGTTAAAGGTAAATGAAATAAAGGAAATTTTGGCAATAGAGGGAAGAATATGGTTAAAATTTTATGATAGTTTCAAGTACTTTTTACCTGAAGAATTTCTAATGAATAAGAGAGTAAAAAGACCACCTGATAATCCAATGAATGCATTAGTTTCATTTGGTAATTCTTTATTATATACAAAGACTATTGCTCAGATATATAATACTCATTTAAATCAAACAATATCCTTTTTACATGAGCCAAGTGAAGCAAGATTTTCTTTATCATTGGATTTAAGTGAGGTTTTTAAGCCAATAATAGTATATAAAACAATATTTGAATTAGTAAAAAATAAGAAATTAAAAGTTGAAAAGCATTTTGATAAGAAATATAATTATGCACTGTTAAATGATGAAGGTAAAAAAATTTTTATTGACGCATTTGAAGAAAGAATTAATCAAACTTTTATGCATTCTAAATTAAAGAGACAAATATCATACTTACATGCAATTAAGTTAGATGGATATAAATTAATAAAATATATTATTGAAGGAAAAGAATTTAAACCATTTGATTTTGGAGAAAAACAATGAAAGAGAAAAATAATGTAAATTATAACTACATATTTTTATTTTATGATGTAAAAGAAAATAGGGTAAATAAGGTATTTAAAAAGTGTAAAAAATATTTAAATCACTGGCAAAAATCTGTATTTAGAGGTTCAATTTTACCATCTGAAATTATTGAATTAGAAAATGAATTAAAGAAAATTATAGATGAAAAAGAAGATTTCATATCTATAATTAAGATAGTTAATTTCAAAACTATTGGTGAAACGACACTAGGTAGTATTGATAAAAATACAGAAGATTTATTTCTATGATTTCCAGCTAAAATGATATAATGCAGTTATATAGCGAAAGTTGGAAAATGATAAATTGCTGGAAAAAAATAAAAAAAGGTTTAAATATCAATGAATTTTAAAGATTATATTTTTAGAAAATGTTGATTTTTCGTTAGGTTTAACTTTAACAATAGTTGTATTTAAATTAATCTATATTTACTTTTGCGAACATATAAAATCTTGTTTAATTTTAACAATAGTTGTATTTAAATCCTCTTTTCTTATTTTCCACTTAAATGCTATTTCTTGTTTAACTTTAACAATAGTTGTATTTAAATGGTGTAGCGTAACTTTCACTCCACCCCTCTATATTTTGTTTAACTTTAACAATAGTTGTATTTAAATTTTCGCAAGAAAATTAAAAAACTCGACAAGCTTGTTGTTTAACTTTAACAATAGTTGTATTTAAATTGTAGTTCAAAACGTGTATCTTTAAACTCTCCTTTGTTTAACTTTAACAATAGTTGTATTTAAATGGTAGAATAAGCCTTTGGAATGATATTGTAAAACAGTTTAACTTTAACAATAGTTGTATTTAAATCTTAGTATGATTACACTTAATGCATTAGCTTGTAGTAAGTTTAACTTTAACAATGGTTGTAGATAAAATATTTAAAAATAATTGTGACAATATTAGAATAAATTAATATTTTGATACAAATAAATGGTGTATATACAATGAGAAAAGTAAAACTAGAGTGAAAAAAGATGTTTCAAAAATTATAAATAGAAAATTTAGATATTGTAACAATCTTATAATCAAATATATAATTTATATATTATTGAAATAGAAAATAAGTAGTATATGAATATTGTTGTAAAAAATTTAATTAATATATAATTTACATATACTGAAAGTGAAAAAATTAGGTTATCAAAAATTTAGTATAATATCTACTAAATAAAGTTTAAATAAGGTGAATGTTATTAAAAGAAATATTATTTTTAGAAAGTAAAAATAAGGATAAAATTCATTTAAAAGAAAGATGAAAATGAAAACTGACAATACAATTAAAATATGTATTAATTAGAATGTACATATGTTTTTTTATAATAGTAACAGTTTTTTGGCTCAAGTTATCCTGATACTTCTTAATATTATATTGACTTTTTCATATAATAATTGTATAATTATCAAAAGTAAAAAATAAGTAGAAAAATGAAGATAGTCTAAATTATATTGCAAAATGATAATCAAACGTATAATTCTAAAAAAACTACAAAATTTTCTTTTTAGTAAGGAGGTGTACATGAAGAACAAAAAAGTATTATTATCCTTAGTTACTGTATTTTTAGTAATAATTTTAAGTCTTTTATATTTTAGTCTAAATAAAATTGGCAAAGAAAGTGAAGATAATATTAGTAACAGTCAAACTGAAGATATATTTCCAGCGGAAAATGTTTCTGAAACTGCTTCTAACACATTACCAGTAGAAGAGAATGCACAAGAGGAACCAATTATACAAAAAGAACCAGAAGTAGAAAAAGTACCCATATCATATACAGCAGCAGTACCAATATACATGTACCATTGGGTAAGAGATGACACTGGAGATTATCCATGGCCAGAAAATATGGTTAGACCAAGTACATTAACGGAACAAATAAAATATTTAGTTAGTAATAACTATGATTTAATCTGGATAACAGATTTAGAAAAAATATATAAATATGAAAAGCCAGTAGCTTTGACATTTGATGATGGTTGGTTAGATGTATATTTATATATGTTTCCACTAGCCAAACAGTATAATATAAAATATTCTATGTATATAATAAAAGATATGGTAGGAACACCAGGTTATTGCGATGAGGCACAACTAAAAGAAATGCAAGCTAGTGGACTTGTAGATATACAATCACATACTGTTACACACCCATATTTAGCACAATTATCATATGAAAAACAAAAAAACGAGTTGTTTAATTCCAAGGAGTATTTAAAAGAAACTTATGGAATAAATTCAACAGTGATATGCTATCCTTATGGTTCACGTAACAATAATACGATAGAATTATCAAAAGAGGCAGGGTATATATATGGGCTAGATATGGATGGAGGAGTATATTATACGGCGAAACATATTGATCCGTTAAAAATACCAAGAATTTATGCTACAAGATCAATGTCACTAGATACGTTTGTAAATTATGCAAGTAAGGCACACGTAGAAGTTGAGTGGGAGTAATATATAAAGGAGAAATTTATGAGTAAAAAAATTGCATATACAGAAGAAGAACTTAAAAATTTAGACATAAATGTATTAATAACAAGAGGTGTATTATACGCCTACGGTCTTATTACGTTTGAAGAATTATATAAAATAGTAAAAAAATATAATAGAAACTTAAGAAGAACAAATTTAGTATCAATTATAAATAAAGATGAGACTATATCAAAATACTTTAAAATGAAACAAATTAATACAGATTGTGGAAAATTCGACTGTGTTGTATATAAAAAATTAAAGAAAAATTTCTTAGATGAGGCAGCTACTTCATTATTGGTAATAAAAAGAAAAAAACTAAAAAAAGATGAGATATTAATATATTCTAAATATGGTATGAATATAAATGATAAAAACATTAGTAGTCTAATTTCAATTTTGCAAGAATATTTTGAAAAAGAAACATTAGAAAGAATAATGGAAGTGGTATTTAGAAATTTAAATTATGAGGATAATACTAAGGAATTAGAAGTACTATTGTTTGATGAATTAGTTAATTCAAAAAAGAAAAAAATATCAGGTGAAGTATTCGCTAATATAAAAGAAAAGATGTATGATGTTCTTAATAATTCCATAGCATGGAAAGCAGGAGGAAATAGTGTAAGTGATATGGCTGATTTTATGATTAGTCTTCAAGAAGATAATATTTTAGATAATCTAGAAAGAATGCTTGATATAAATTTATTGGAAGACTGTATGCAAGATATAGACGATGATGATTTTCCATTTTAATCAATTATAAATTAAAGTAGATTTATAACAAATGATAAGTCTACTTTTTTGCATATTAGGAATGTAATAAGAACAGATAAAACGTATTTGTATATTATTTTAGATTTGTAAATAATAGTAGTGAAACTATAAATTCCATGGGAGCAAAAGATATAGGTATTAATATAGTAACTAACTAGTTTATCTTCTTTATAAATTCTAAATAATTTCTAATTAATTTCAATAGTAGTTTTTATGTGTTCTTTATAAAATTGAAAGAGCGCAAAGCTAATATAATCAGCTAAGTTAAATTATTTTAAAGTATTTTGTTCACAGAAATTTATGTCTAACACTACTGGAGTTGTAAAAGTTAGTATATTTTTAATAATAAAGTATACAGTAGTAAAAGAATATATCAAAAAAGAACGCTGAAAATTAAAAACTCAGCGTTCTTTAAAACAATATTTAAAATATACTATTTATTATGTAAAAAAATAACGTTCTTCAAGATGGTATAAACTCTCTGACGCACTTTTTTCATCTTTATTTAGCTCTCTTATTTCAAAGTTAATTTTATCATCTGTATTTGTTACTATTAATATATAAGAACTTATATCTACATATAAACGAGAGTATTTATCTTTTGATTTTTTATTCCAAATTAAAACACGCCCAAAAGAATGAGAATAGCTAAACGATGGTAAACCATCAATAAAAAATGGTAATGAAAAAATTATATCTTTTTTTATTATATCGTTTATTGCTTTATAAAAGCTATCTTTAAAGTTTTGGAATATTACAACACACCCATATGGATGGTCTTTTTTTGCAATTTCTGTTAAATATGGTTTAAATTCCTCCCATATCTGTTTTTCAAAATCAACATTTTCTGAAATATTTACTAAAGTATCATTAAATTCCATAGTAATTCCTCCTTATTATTAAATAAAAGTATATATAATTTACATAAATATTATATCATAACTCTAATAAAAAAACAAGCATTATGTAAAATTTGATATAATTTTAGCAAAAAAACTATTAATATAAAAAAAATCTTAGAATTATATTAATCCTCAACAAATAATTTGTATCGACAAAATTCAACAAATTTTTACTCTACTATTTACACGTTATATAAACATATGGTATAATTGCATAAAATGGAAAAAATAGGAAGTATAGTATGCAAATAAATGAAAAATTATTAAAACAAATAGAAGAAACAAAATATCTAAGTACAGAAAATACTAGAAGATACAGACCAATTATCAGATTTTTTTATGAAGAACACGAAAAGATAAATTATATGTTGTACAAAGAAGATGTATATAATGAAATGAAAAAACATGATGAATTTATAGGATATACAATAGAACAATGTGAATCTGACTTAAATTCATTAGTTGAATGGGAGAACTTAACAGCAATACAAGATACGTCAACAGTAAACACAATAGAAGAATTTAAAAACAGGAAATTTAGGTATGAATTAACACCATACGCTGTAGAAATAGAAAGAATGGTAATAAGGTTAGAAAATCTAGGGATAGAGGGAGCATCGTTAGAACCATCATTATTTGAGAGAATAAGGAATGATGTGCTAAAAATACCTTCTATTGTAGAAGGTGATATATCTAAAGTAAGTGGTTGGTGGGATAGTATAAATACAAATTTTAAAAAATTAAATCAAAATTATCAAGATTATATAAAAACATTTTACAATATAAAACTAGATGAGATAATAAAAAGCACACAATTTATAATATATAAAAATCAATTAGTAAAGTACTTACGTGATTTTATAACATCGCTTCAACAAAACTCTTATGTAATAGAGGATAGCTTAAAAAGAATTGATTATGAAACAGAATTAAAGCTATTAGAAAAAATAAATATAGCACAAAGTGCAGTCATAAGGATAGATAGGCTAGAAAGTAAAGAAGAAGACGATAGATTGTTAAATGAAATAAATAAAGGAAAATGGGAAAATTTCAAAAAATGGTTTTTAGGCACAGGAAGTAAAGAGAGTGAAGTTCTAAGGATATATGGTATAACAAATGATATAATAAGAAAAATAACAAGATATGCCTCACAAATAGCAGAAGCAAGGGGAAATGTAAGTACAAGAAAAGAAGCTTATAGAAAATTATGTGAATTGTTTTGTATGGCTGATGATATAAATGAGGCTCATAAATTATCCTCAGTTGTATTTGGTATATCAAATTCAAGATATTACAAATCAAGTGATGAGAGAAAAACTGATAGTACAAATACTAGTATATTAGATGAAGAACCAATAGAAACAATATTAAAACCACGAATTAGAATGGTTAAAGAAAAGAAGAGTAAAGAGGCAATTGTAAGTAAGAAAGAGCAAAAAGAAAGGTTAAGAAAAGAGTATTTAGAAAAAATCCAGAAAGAAAATGAACTTTTAAGGTCATATATAAAAGATGGACAAATAGTGATAGAAGAATTGCCAAAAGTATCAAATCAGGTACGTATAACACTATTAAAATGGATATCAAAAGCAAATCAAATGCCAGATAAAAAAATAAAAACAGAGGATGGAAAAAATGTAGTACTAGAATATCCATCACCATATAAAGAATGTGTATTAACCTCAGAAGATGGAGATCTTACAATGCCAGCCTTTAAGTTAAAGATATTCTAGTTAGGGAGAAAGTCATGAAAATATTTGAAACATTGTTAGAAAATTATTGGATTTTAAAGTCTGATGATGAAGAATTATATTATAAAATAAAAGATAATTTAGGAAAACTAAATGAAATCGTAAAACAAAAGTTAGGTTGGAAAATAATACAAAATGATAAACTAATAAAACTAGAAAAGTTGCCAAGTATACCATCTGAATTTATGGGAATAGAAACTTTCACAGATAAATTAGATTATATATTATTTATGTTAGTGTTGTTGTTTTTAGAAGAAAAAATAGCAGGAGAACAATTTGTATTATCACAGCTTATTGATTTTATACAAACTAATTTTTTTGATATAGACCACGGAGATATATCCATAGATTTTACATTGTACAGTAATAGAAAGTCTATGGTACGAGTATTGCAATATGTAAGTAATATGTCGTTTATAAAAGCGTTTGATGGAGATGAGCAAAGATTTGCACAAGACAGAGATGCAGAAGTTTTGTATAATGTAACAGGTATATCAAAATATTTTGTAAGGAATTTTTCAACTAATATATCTAGTTGCAAAAACTATTCTGATATATTGCAAAGTGAGGAACTAGGATTAGAACAAGATGTAGGAGCAAGAAGAAGGCAAAGGGTATATAAAAGATTATTTACTGAGGCAGTAATATATAACACTCCTAGCAACGAGCAAGACTATTTGTACGTAAAAAATTACAGAAATATAATTGCACAAGATATTGAAAAATATTTAGACTCACAATTTGCAGTACACAAAAATGGTGCATATATATTGTTAGATATGTCTAAGAATTTTAAAGATACACATCCATCTAATAAAATAATATCAGATATTGTACTTTTAGTATGTAATAAATTAAGAGAAGAGTTTAAAAATACAAATATAGAAAGAAGAAAAGACGATATAATAGAAATAACCAGTACAAAATTAAGTACATATATAATAGATACAAAAGAATTGTGTAAAAATGGATTTACAAAAGAATACAAAGAGATGACAGATGAAAATTTTGTAAATACTGTAATTTTATATATGAAAAAATATGGTATGATAAGGTATAACTCGGACACACTAGAATATGAGTTATTGCCTATGTTTGCAAGAATTACAGGGAAATATCCAAAAGAATTTTTTGAGTTTGTGGAGGAATAAAATATTGGAAAATATAAGTGTAGATAAAAATAGATGGAGTATTAATAAAATAGGTATCATAAACTATTGGTGTTACGATGAAGAAGAGTTTGAATTTGCAGATGGAAGAATGCTACTTCGTGGAACTAATGGTTCTGGTAAGTCTGTAACAATGCAAAGTTTTATACCATTACTTTTAGATGGAAATAGGTCACCTGAAAGATTAGATCCATTTAATAGTAGAGCAAGGAAAATTGAGGACTATGTATTAGGATATGGGGACAATATAAAAGAAGAAAATATAAGTTATTTGTATATGGAATTAAAAAAGAAAAATTCTGATAATTACATTACAATAGGTATGGGATTAAGAGGAAAAAGGGGTAAAGGTGTAGAGTTTTGGGGCTTTGTTATAAAAGACTTAAGAAGAGTTGGAAAAGATATATATCTGTACAAAGATGTAAATAATAAAATTCCACTTACAAAGCAGGAATTAAAAAATAGAATAGGTGAGGGTGGACAGGTTGTAAATACTCAAAAAGAGTATGCCAAAATAGTAAATGAGAGTTTATTTGGTTTTGAAACTGACGAAGAATATCAAGATTTTATAAAATTATTGATAGAAATACGTACACCTAAATTATCTAAAGAGGGCTTTAAACCATCTATAATAACTGAAATAATGTCTAATTCATTGCAAGAGTTATCAGATGAAGATTTAAGATATGTATCTGAATCAATAGAGAATATGAATAGTATAAAAGACAAGTTAGAAATGATGGAAAAGAGCCAGAAAGCTTTAAAAAAATTAACTGGATATTATGATACATATAACAAATTTGTATTGTATAAAAAGGCTAAAAATTACACTCATATAAACAGTTCTTTGTGTAAATTTATTAATCAAAAAACAGAACTTGAAAAACAGACTGAGAATAATAAAGACCAAATAGAAAAGATAAAAAGCAATTTGTTTGATGAGGAAACAAAATATCAAGTTGCAAAAGAAAATGAAAGTAGACTTAGAGATAACGAGCTTTGGAATAAAAAGGAACAAATAAGTAAATTAGAAGAAACTATAAAAAGTGATACTATTACTTTAGAACAGAAAAATAGCATATTATTACAAAAACAAAATAATAAAAGAAGTTTAGATAATGATATAAGTAGTAATTTAGATAGATATTATACATTAGAGAAAGAATTCAAAAGCATTACTGAAGAGATGTTAGATATAGCACAAGATTTTAAATTTGAGGAATTTCCATTTGTTTTAGATGATATAAACAAGGATATTAACAAATTATATGAATATGCAGTTTTTGAAAAAGAGTTAAAACTTTATATAAATAAAATAGAAAATGTAAAAGACGCTTTAGAAAAAGAAAAAGTGTATATAAGAGAGTATGAAAAGAATTTACAAGATTATGATAAATTAAAAAATGATAAAGCCAACTTGGATAGTAAAATAGATAAAGCAAGAGAGTATTTTAACACTTTAAAGGATGAATTTATTGATAGATTTCAACAATTTGATGCAGACAATACTTACTTAAAAATACCAGAAGATGTAAAATTTAAAATATTTGAATATGTTAATAATTATAATGAACCATATACTTATGATGATATAAAACAATATGTAAGACAAGTACAAAATTCTTTGTCTGATAAATATAGAAATGAAGTGTTAATGCTGGAAAATAGCATTCAAGCAAAAATTGAGGAAATTGAACAAAATAGTAAAGAAATTCAAGAATGGAAGCAAAAAAAGGAACCTGAACCTGTTAGATCAGAATCTGTAATTTCTAATAGAGAAATGCTTGCTAAAAATGGTATAACATTTATGCCACTATATAATTTAATTGATTTTAAGAAAAATGTTGATGATAATGTAAAGAATAATATAGAATCAGCACTTCTTGACAGTGGACTACTTGATGCTTTGGTAATACCTAAAAATGAACTAGGTAAAGCTTTGAGGCTAGATAGAGCCTTTGTAGATAGATATATTGTTCCAAAGCCTACAATTATGAAAAATGACCTTTCATCAATATTTGATATTACGATACCAGAAAATGTGAAAATAGATGTTAAATATGTAGATGAAATTTTAAGGTCAATATTATCTTATGATGAAAGTAATAATGAATATTTAGTAAGTATAGATGATAAAGGTAATTATTCAAATGGTATAATAAAAGGAAAAGCTAGTACTATTTACAAGGCACAATTTATTGGTGTGGAAACTAGGAAAAATACAAAACTTAAAATTATCCAAGAATTAGAAAACAAAATTTTGGAGTTAAACGATGAACTAAAAAGTATGAATGATAAGCTAGATGGTATAAATGTAATTTTAAATACTATAGATTTAGAATTTAAAAATATTCCTTCTAAAGATGATTTGGAAGTTGCATATAAAATGTTAAATGAGGAAATCTTGCATATGAATTCATTGAAGAGGCAAATTGAACTTAAAAATATTGATGTAGAAACTTCATATATGGAGCTTAAAAATTGCAAGGAATATACAAAAGAAGTTTCAAAAGATATGTATATTACACTTACATATGATGCATATAAAGAGGCGTATAATAAGTCAATGCAATTTACAGAAAAGCTTTATATGTTAATTAATATTCAAACTAATTTAGTTAATAAAAATGAAACTATAATATCATTAAAGTCAAATTTAGATGATGTTATATTAGATATTGACAATTTAAAATATGAAATTGATACATTAGAAGGAAAAATAAAAGTTAATACAGCAAATGTTAATGAAATAAAGGAACTTTTAAATTCTTCGGGATTTGAAGATTTAAGTAAAAAAATCGAGGAGTGTCAAAGAGTTATTGCTGATTTTCCAAAAATTCAAAAGGAGTTTACACAAAGACAAACGGCACTTGAAATTGAAGTAAAAACAAGTGAAGAAAAAGTAGAAGAATTACAGAACAATATATCGTTATATAAACAAAAAAATGATATAGCATTTGATATAGTAAGAAAAGAGATAGAGTTATTTTATGTGTATGATGAAACTAAATTTAATGAAAATATAGATGACAATACTTATAAAAAATTGATTAATGATATTGTTAAAGAATATAAATATTTTGAAAGTGATGGGAAAAATGAAACTTATTATTTAAGTACATTTATAGAAAAGTATATGCAAAATTCTGATGATTTAATTGAGCAAAATATTTCAATAGATGATATTTTTGTACCTACTGAAAATCAAAAAAGTGAATCTGGTGAGATAAATGAATTAGTTTCTACACAGATAAGAAAAGATATTACAGGCTTTATAAATGGTAGGAGAGTAAGTTTAAATGTCTTATTTAATGAAGTTACAGCATCTTTAAGAGAGCTTGAAGAGTTAATAGAACAGAAGGATAGGAAAATATTTGAGGATATACTTACTAATACTGTTGGAAGAAAAATAAGGGCTAAGATATATAAGGCTAATGAGTGGGTAAAGAATATGAACCATCTTATGGAGTCAATGAATACGTCTAGTGGATTATCATTTAGTATAAATTGGAAACCTAAAACTGCACAAACGGAAGAGGAAATGGATACAAAGGAATTAGTTGATATATTAAACTCTGATGCAAGTTTATTAAGAGAAGATGAAAGTAAAAAGATATCTAAGCATTTTAGAAGTAAAATTGCAAAGGCAGAAAGTAAATCAAAAGAACAGGGAACACAAGCTTCTTTTCATGCAAATATAAAAGAGGCACTAGATTATAGAAATTGGTTTGAATTTGTATTTATCTACAAAAGGGCTGGGGAACAGAAAAAAGAACTTACTAACAATGCATTCTATAAATTTAGTGGTGGTGAAAAGGCAATGGCTATGTATATACCATTATTTGCATCTGTTTATTCAAGATATGATAATGCAAGAAAGGATTGTTTAAGAATTATCTCTTTGGATGAGGCTTTTGCCGGAGTAGATGATAGAAATATAACTGATATGTTTAGAGTACTTACTGAATTGGAGTTAGATTATATTATAAATTCACAAGTTTTATGGGGAGATTATGAAACTATACCACAAATTGCGATATATGAACTTATTAAGCCAGATAATGTTGATTTTGTAACAATACTTAGATATAGATGGGATGGTAAAAAGAGAGTTTTGTTAGATTAGTATTTTAGTGTGTGTTAGGAGAAAAAATGGAATGTTTTGATGAATGTTTAAATTATTTTAAGTCAAATATCGGTTTTACAAGATTTATGGAGAAAACAAAAAGTAAATATGAGTCTCTTGGGAAAATATCAGGCACTATAGTTATAAATAATCCAACAAATATGGAAAGACAAGCACTATCTGGATTTATGAAAAAAGACTATTCTAGGAATAAAAGCATTAGTATAGATTTAGTAAGATTTTCAAAAAGACTAAATGAAACTAGATTTTCAGGAATTGACTTTAAACATATTTTAAGTGAATATTTTGGAAGTGAGTTAGTTTCTAAAAGGGAAATAAAAGAAGACTATGAAACTACAAAGAGTAAAGATTTTTCTGAAATATTAAATGCCCATATTTCTAAAAAATCATATGAATATATATATAGTTTACTAGTTGATAAAAAGGGTATGTATAAAAGGGTAATAGAACTATATAATAATGATAAAAGGTATTTTTTTGAAGTAATTAATATGGTATGTTTAGCAGTAGATAATCTACCTAAAACCAGTCAAAAATTATCCATATTTTCTGCTAATATTACCAAAAATCCGCACTATTTTGATTATGATAGAATTGCTGGAAAATTACTTATAGATGCACTCACATATATATGTAATTTTCCAAAAAGCAATAATACAGAGAGTATATCTCAGATTTTATATATGAATAATATACTAATTGATGATGTATCTAATATGGTACTTTGCAAAAATTTAATTGGATATACGAGTAATAAGCAAATTCACCCAATATGGGAGAGTATGTGTAAGACTAATGAATCACTTCAAATTACACTTTCAAATCTATCTAATGTAAGCAGGGTTAAAGCATATAATGATTTTGTTTTAGTTGTTGAAAATCCAAATGTGTTTACTTCGCTTGAAAGTATGTTAGATACAAAAAGGGTAAGTTTAGTATGTACATATGGTCAAATTAAACTTTCTGCAATATATCTTTTGGATATGCTAGTAAAAGAAAATACGTATATATATTATTCAGGTGATATTGATCCAGAGGGGTTAATAATTGCAGATAAGTTGAAACAAAGATATGGTGATAATATAGATTTAATATATTTTGATGAGAAAACATATGTAAATAATATATCCAATGAGCTGTTAAGCGATAAGAGAATAAAAAAATTACAGTGTATAAATTCAGAAGAATTATTTGAAATAAAAGAATTATTGTTAAAGCATAAATTAGCAGCATACGAGGAATTAAATTTAAAAGAGTTATATAATTTTTTAATTAATAAGTGAATGGTATATTAATATAAATTAGTATATATTATAATTTTTGACAAAGTATGTTTTTATTTTATGATATAATATATAAACATATGGAAAATTACGAGAATAGTATGCATTTAGAAAAAATAGTGTAGAATAGCAATTGATATTGTATTTCTTTCTTTTAAAAAATGAAATAGGCTTATAGATATTTTCTAAAAAAACTAAAAAATAATAGATAAAAATCCATGTAAGTATTGATAATTGTTAGTGGTCAAATATAAATGTACAAAAAAGACAAAATAAAAACGTGCAAAAATGTACAAAAACATTTTGTTCTAAGTACGGAATATTGTACCACTAACTTTACATTTTACTTAAAATATAGTATAATGTCAAGTCAGTTATGACACTTTTTGCCGAAAAAAAGCTA